>NZ_JAPYJX010000004.1:0-278662 GCF_027257105.1 Corynebacterium faecium | reverse complement strand
AAACGCCCGGTCCCATTCCGAACCCGGAAGCTAAGCCCGCCCGCGCCGATGGTACTGCCCCCGGGAGGGAGTGGGAGAGTAGGTTACCGCCGACCCAACAACTTCACACACAGCACCCGCCACGCAACCGTTTGTGTGGCGGGTGCCTTCTTTTGGTGTTGCATGTTTGCGGGTGTCCGCATTGCGGACAACCCCACCCCCACCAACAATTGGTGTGCACCCACGGATTGTACGAATCAACACAACACCCCCGCCGACGCAAACCCGACCTGGGGAAACGCAACATCGCCGTCGATTCGTGCACAACCGGTGCCCCGCATAGCCTCCTCGTCGCCGTCTAACGCTTGCGGACTTGCGCATTGCGGACAACACCGAGCTCACCAATAATGGGTACGAACCAACCAATGAGCCCGGCGGGGAAGTGGCGGTCTCGTAAATCCTGACAACGTTGATCCACGACTTTGGGAAACAGCGGGCGAAAACCGTGCGGTCGTCAACTTCTACGAGACCGCCCCCGGCTGCCGGCGCCCTCGCGGACTTACGCATTGCGGACAAACACCCCTGCGCCCATCATTGGTGCACACCCACGAATTGTACGAATCGACGAAACAGTCTCTTCGCCGGAGCATCGACCTGGGTAAACACGGCACCCCTGTTGATTCGTGCACAAAAGCGGCAGATAGACCAGCAGGTTGATCCCAGATATTGACGCAATGAGGCCGGGCGGGGTGGGGGAAGGCGCAGGTGGTGGGAGCCAGATGTGCCCGGGTGCTCGGCTTTCCTATAATGGTCGAGATTAGAAACGGAGGTCCCCAATGGCAGATGTGGACGAAGGAAGAGGGCAGGAGCGCTCTTTCGGTGACAGCGGTCGCGAGGACCGCCCGCGTAGGGAGCGCGGTGGTCGTGACGCCCGCAACCGCGATGGTCAGCGCGGGGCTCGCGGAAACGACTCCGATCGCGGAGAGCGCCGGGGCGAGGGCCGGGACGGACGGCGCGGCGAGCGTCGGGGCGACGGCCGCCGTGGCGAGCGTCGTGGACGCGACGGTGACCGCCGCCGGGGTCGCGGTGGTGTGCGCCACGACCGTTCCAACCCGCGCCGCGAAGGCTTCCGCGAGGACCGCATGGCGCAGAGGGAGCTGGAGCCTGATCTGCCGCAGGGCCTGGAAATCTCCGACTTGGACCCGTCGGTGCTGCAGGATTTGAAGGTGCTGTCGAAGGATAATGCGGAGCGCGTCGCAAAGCATATGCTCATGGCGACCGACCTGCTGTACGACGACCCACAGCTTGCGCTGCAGCACGCCCGCGCCGCGAAGAACCGCGCGGGACGCGTGGGCGTGGTGCGCGAAACCAACGGTGTGGTGGCGTACCACGTCGGCGAGTGGAAGGAGGCGCTGTCTGAGCTTCGTGCCGCGCGCCGAATTTCCGGCGGTCCCGGCCTGCTTGCCGTGATGGCGGACGCGGAACGCGGTCTTGGGAGGCCGGAGAAGGCACTGGAGCTCGGTCGCAGCCCCGAGGCACGCGAGTTGGACGAGGAGGGTCAGATTGAGCTGGCCATCGTTCTGGCTGGTGCGCGCCACGACCTTGGGCAGCACGACTCAGCGGTGGCGCAGTTGCAGCGACTGAATCCGTCGCTGGATTCCCAGGGTTTTGAACAGGCGCGGCTGAGCTACGCCTACGCAGATGCGCTCTTGGCCACCGGCGAGAAGGCGGAGGCGAAGCGGTGGTTTGAGCACGTCGCCAAGATTGACGTGGACGGCATGACCGACGCGTCCGAGCGTGTGGCGGAGCTGGGCTAGAGCGATGACGCTTGCGTCGAACCATGACGGCCTGCTGCTGGACCTCGACGGCACTGTCTGGTCTGGCGGTGTGGCGATTGAGCACGCGGTCGAGGCGATTAACGCCTCCGGGCTGCCGGCGATGTACGTGACCAACAACGCTTCGCGCAGTGCCAAGGATGTCGCGGAGATGCTCCGTGCCATTGACTTGCATGCGGGTGAGGAGGACGTGCTCACGTCCGCGATGGCGGCGGTGAATATGGCGGAGCGCTACCTCGAGAAGGGGGACGCGGTCTACGTCGTGGGTGCGCCGTCGCTGCGGCAGCTGATCCAGGACTCCGGCTACCGGGTCGTGGAGAGCGCCGATGATGCGCCCAAGGTGGTGCTGCACGGACACAACCCCGACACGGGGTGGCGCGAGCTGTCGGAGGCGGCGCTGAGCCTGCAGCGCGGCGCGAAGTACCTGGCCACGAACCTGGATACGTCGCTGCCGATGGAGCGCGGCTTCATGGTGGGCAACGGGTCCATGGTGGCTGCTGTCACCTCGGCGACCGGGGTTGTTCCGGAAGCGGGGGGTAAGCCGGAGCCGGCGATGTTCACCCAGGCGGCGAAGTCGCGCGGCATGCAGAAACCGCTCGCTGTGGGCGACAGGCTGGACACGGACATTGCGGGCGGCGTTGCCGCTGGCATGCCCGCGCTGCACGTGCTCACTGGCGTTTCTGGCCCGTATGCGCTGCTGCAGGCGCCCAAGGAGCACCGCCCGACGTACATCGCCGCGGACATGCGCGGGCTGAGCGTGTCGCCGGAGACACTCGTCCCGGGTGCGCAGGAGGGCTTCGCGGCGCGTATCGACGGCTCCGCCATCGTCCTTTCCGGCGGCAACCCCGGCGCCTCCAGCTTGGCTGCGCTTCGGACTGCCCTCGACGTGGCGTGGCGGCAGCCCGAGCCGCCGGCCGATGTGCGCGCAGAGTCAGATGCCGCTGCGGTAGCCGTCGCGAAGTGGTGGTGACGCAGATGAGCCCTGCGCCGATTCCCCGCGACCCGCGCGCGCCCAAGGTCAGCGCCGAGGAAGTCACCGAGCGTGTCGAGTCGATTCTCGCGGAACCGACTGAAGGCCTTGCGGCAGAGGTGGACGCGCTGACCCGGGCGCACGCGGTGCTGCACGAAGCGCTGTCCGACAGATAAGCAAAGAAAGGGGGCCGCTACCGTGGCACCGAAACGCACCCGGCTCGACGCGGAGCTGGTCCGCCGGAAGATCGCGCGCTCGCGAGAGCAGGCGCAGACCTGGATCAAGGAGGGCCGCGTCCAGGTCGGGGGATTCACCGCCACCAAGCCGGCGACGGTGGTGGAGCCGGAGGCGTCCATCAAGGTCAACACCGACGACGTGGACAATTGGGCGTCGCGCGGTGCGCACAAGCTGCTCGGCGCGCTTGAGGTGTTTGGCGGGGACGGGTTGGTCGTCGAGAAGAGAAAGGCGTTGGACGCTGGAGCCTCCACCGGCGGGTTTACCGATGTGCTGCTGTCGCGAGGCGCGAGCGAGGTCGTCGCGGTGGATGTGGGCTACGGCCAGCTGGTGTGGCGGCTGCAGAACGACGAGCGGGTGCGGGTGCTGGACCGCACCAACATCCGCAACCTCACCCCGGAGATGATGGACGGGCCGGCGGATCTGATGGTCGGCGACCTGTCGTTCATCTCGCTGAAACTGGTGCTGCCGGCGCTTGCGGAGTGCATGGTCGACGGCGCGGACATGCTGCCCATGGTCAAGCCACAATTCGAGGTAGGTAAGGACCGCCTCGGCAGCGGCGGCGTGGTGCGCTCGCCGGAGCTGCGCGCGGAGGTCACGCTGGACGTCGCGCGTTTTGCGCAGTCGCTGGGATTGTCCGTGCGCGGGGCGACGGCGTCCCCGCTGCCGGGTCCGAGCGGCAACGTGGAATACTTTCTGTGGCTGGTCAAAGACGGGGGCAAGCACAAGCTTGACGACGACGCACTGGCCGCGCTGGTCAACCGCGCGATCGAGGAAGGACCGAAGTAGATGGGTGAGACCACACGCCGCGAGATCCTGCTGGTGCCGCACCTGTTCAGGGCCTCCAACATTGATTCGGCGGCGCGGGCGGCGCAGCTTTTGCAGCAGGCGGGCATTGAGGTCCGTCTGCTCGAGCAGGAGCAGATGGACGTCATCGAGACCAACCCTGTGCTGTGTGGGCTGACGCGCGCGAAGGCGGACGATTCCGCTGCGGCGGGCTGCGAGCTGGTGCTTGTGCTCGGCGGCGACGGGACGTTTTTGCGCGCGGCGAGCTACGCCCGTGCGCAGGACATCCCGGTGCTGGGCATCAACTTGGGGCACGTGGGTTTCCTCGCCGAAGGGGATGCTGCGAGTCTGGAGAAGGTAATCGGCCAGGTGATCGACCGCTCCTACCGCGTGGTGGAGCGCATGACGCTGGACGTGTCCGTGATCGGCGAGGGCGGGGAGGTGCTCGGCCGCAGCTGGGCGCTCAACGAGTGCAGCATTGAAAACTCCGACCGCACCCGCGTGTTGGACGCGACGCTGGAGGTGGATTTCCGGCCGGTGTCCTCCTTCGGCTGCGACGGTGTGCTTATCTCCACGCCGACAGGCTCGACAGCGTACGCGTTTTCCGCGGGCGGGCCCGTGATGTGGCCGCAGCTCGACGCGATCCTGGTGGTGCCGAATAACGCGCACGCGCTGTTTGCCAAGCCGCTGGTGGTGGCGCCGACGTCGACTGTGGCGGTGGAGTCGGAGCAGCAGACCACGCAGGCCGTGGCGGTGATGGACGGGCAGCGCCGCCTGACGGTGCCCGCTGGTTCCCGCGTGGAAGTGGCGCGGGGCGAGCGCGGGGTGCGCTGGGTACGCTTGGACGACAGGCCGTTCACGGACAGGCTCGTGGACAAATTCCAGCTCCCGGTTTCCGGGTGGCGCGGCCCGCGCGGGGCTTGAATCTGACAGGGAGGCACGTTTTTGCTCGCTGAGATTGCTATCTCCAACCTTGGTGTGATCCGCCATGCCTCGGCTGAGCTTTCGCCGGGGCTGACCGTGCTCACTGGCGAGACGGGCGCTGGTAAGACGATGGTGGTCACGGGCCTGCGCCTGCTCACCGGTGGCCGGGCGGATGCCTCACGCGTGCGCACCGGCGCGGACGGCGCGGTGGTGGAAGGCGCGTTCGGCACCGAAGAGCTGCCGGAGGAGGTGCGCGAAGCCGTCGGCGCGATAGCCGCGGGCGCTGGAGCAGAAGCTGATGAAAACGGCGAGTATTTGGTCTCGCGCTCGGTGAAGGCCTCGGGGCGCTCCAGCGCGCACCTGGGCGGGCGCAAGGTGCCGGCGGCGACGCTGAGCGAGCTGGCGGGCCACCTGCTGACGATCCACGGCCAGAACGACCAGTTGCGCCTGATGGCGCCGGAACAGCAGTTGGCCGCCCTCGACAGGTTCGACCCGGCCATCCAAGCAAAGCTGGATGCGTACCGCGAGGCGTACACCGCGTGGCGAGCGGCGGCGAAGGATTTGAAGGAGCGCACCGAAAAGCGCTTGGAGCTGGCGCAGGAGGTAGACCGCCTCCAGTTCGCCATCGACGAGATCGATGCGGTGGCCCCGCAGGCTGGCGAGGACGAGGAGCTGGTTGCCACCATCAACCGTCTCCAGGATGTGGACGCGTTGCGCGAGGCCGCCGAGACTGCGCTTATGGCTATCGACGGCGCGGACGCCGTCGGCGGTGTCGGCGGGGAAGAGGAACCCGCTTCCGACCTGATCGGGCGCGCGCAGGCGGCGCTAGAGGGAGCCAGCGACCAGGAGCTGCGTGATCTGGGGGCCAGGCTGGGCGAGGTCGCCGGCGTGCTTTCGGACGTTTCCGCGGAGCTGGGCAGCTACACCGGCAGCCTGCCGTCCGACCCGGAGGAGTTGGAGCGGCTCCTGCAGCGCCAGCAGGAGATCAAAGGTCTGACCCGCAAGTACGCCCCAGACGCGGCAGGGGTGGTGGCGTGGCGCGACAAAGCTGGGGCACGGTTGGCGAAGATCGATACGTCGGAGGGTGCCGTCGAAAAGCTGAAGGCGAAGGTTGCGGAGCTGGAGCAGGCGATGACAAGGCACGCCGCCGCGTTGACGAAGGCGCGCACCAAGGCCGCGGGCAAGTTGGGCAAGGCGGTGACCGAGGAGCTGCACGGGCTGGCGATGCCGAAGGCGCAGCTCACGGTCAACGTCGCGAAGGCGCAGTACGGCCGCGACGGGGCCGACGCGGTGGAGATCCTGCTCGCGCCGAACAGCGCGCTTGAGCCGAAGCCGCTGGCCACGAGCGCGTCCGGCGGCGAGCTGTCGCGCGTGATGCTCGCGCTCGAAGTGATCCTGTCCGAATCCTCCAGCGGCGCGACGCTGGTGTTCGACGAGGTGGACGCAGGCGTGGGCGGGCGCGCGGCGGTGGAGATCGGCCGGCGCCTCGCGCGGCTGGCGCGCGGCAACCAGGTCATTGTGGTCACGCACCTGCCGCAGGTCGCGGCGTATGCCGACACGCACCTGCACGTGTCCAAGGACATCGGCGACGTGGCCGTGACCTCCGGTGTTGCGGCGCTGCAACCGGAGGAGCGCATCGAGGAGCTGGCCCGCATGATGGCGGGCATGGACGATTCGGACACCGGCCGCGCCCACGCCGCGGAACTCTTCGAGCGCGCGCAGGGTGAGGTGGAGCAGTTGCGCGGCTAACGTCCCCGCGCGCCTCCCCGGTTCAGGCAGGTCACTGTTGCACAATGGTGCGCATGACTGCTGCACCCTCCACCCAAGACCCCACGAAGGAACCGCCCGCGGCCGAGCTGCGCGGCACCTTGCGCGACTGCACCCCGCAGGGCAAGGGCCTTGGCAGGCTCAGCGAGGGCGACATCGTGTTTGTGGACGCCCCCGACATGCAGCGCCGTTTGGCGGAGCAAATCATTGCGCGGCGCCCGGCCGCGGTGGTCAACCTCGCGCCGTACTCCACCGGCACGCTTCCCACGTTCGGGCCGCATTTGCTTCTCGACGCAGGCGTTCCCCTGTTCGAGGCGGCAGGCACAGACATGCGCGGAAAGATCCGCGACGGCAAGAAGGCCGTAGTCTCGCCGACCGGCCAAATCACCGTGGGGCGCAAGGTTGCCGGCCAGGCACAGCCGGTGACCCGCACTGAAGTGGACGCCACATTCGCCCAGGCCCAACGCGGTTTGGTGGAAAACATGGAGGCCTACTTCGGCAACACCATCGAGTTCATCCACTCGGAGGCAGCGCTGCTCATCGACGGTGTGGGCGCCCCGGAACTCGGCGACATCATGGCCGAGCGCAAGGTGCTGGTGGTCTCGCCTGCTCCCGACACGCGTCAGCGTCTGGAGGAGCTGAAGAACTTCATGCAGGAGTACACGCCGGTGGTCATCGGCGTCGGCTCCGCGGCGGACACGCTGGCGTCCATGGGGTACGCGCCGGACGTCATCGTGGGGGACCCGAAGGACGTGGCCTCGGAGAACCTGCGCTCCGACGCGAAGGTGATCCTGCCGGCGGAGCCGGACGGATACGCGCCCGGGTTGGAGCGCATTCAGGATCTCGGAGTGGGCGCGATGACCTTCCCGGCGGCGACGGATTCGCCGACGGACCTGGCCATTTTGCTGGCCACATTCCATGACGCCGAGATGATTGTCACCGTCGGCCAGCCGGTGGAGCTGGACCGCATCTTCGCGGATTCGGCTACCACCGCGGGCACCCCGGCAACGGAACCGGCGGCGCTGCTCGCGCGCCTGAAGGCGGGGCGCAAGATCGTGGATTCCACCGTGATCACCAACCTCTACGCCGTCGAGTCCGGTGCGGGTGTGGCGTGGGCGTGGGCGATCCTCGGCGTGCTCGTTGCCGCCGCGGTGGTGATCCTGATCGCCGGCCTCGGCGGTGACGGCAACTTCGCCGACAACCTCGTAGACACCTGGAACACCATCGCGCTGACGGTGCGCGGCTGGTTCGACGGCTGGACCAGCTAGGAGGGCAGTGGCAGATGGCGAAGACTAAAGGCAGGGCCGGGCTGATTGCGGCCGGTTTGGGTTGGGGCGCAGCGCTGGGTATTGCGCTGGGCGCTCTCGTGCTGGTTCCGGCGATGCCGGGCGAGGTTGACCTCGGCTTTTCCGAATTCAAGGCCGACGCTCCGGCCAAGCCGGACGCGGACGACTCCGAACTCACTGAGGCGGAGGCACGTGCGGAAGAAGCAAACGACTTGTTGGCCCAGGAGTCCGGCTCCATCGTCTCCGGTGCCCTGAAGGACGTGCCGGTGACCATTGTGCGCACCGCCGCGGCGGACGCTGACGATGTGGAGTCCGTGCGCTGGTTGCTCAACGCCGCTGGTGCCTCCGACTCCGGCGAGCTGACCTTGACGGAGCGCTTCACCGACCAGGCGGGTGCAGACGAGCTGTCCAGCATTGTCGCCAACACGCTGCCTTCGGGCGCGAAACTGTCGGTGGAGGAACGCTCCCCAGGGCTTCATGCAGGCGAATCTCTCGCGACCGTGCTTTTCGACGACGGCACCAACGGCGAGTCCAAAACCCTGCCGGCGGACCGCACCTTGGTGCTGGACACGCTGCAGCAGGCTGGATTTATCGAGTTCAACGGTTCTATTGTGCCCGCTGGCGCAGTGGTGATTGTGGACGGGCCGTCGCGAGGCACCGACTTCGGAGCCAAGGTGTTGGGCGATTTTGCCAAGGCACTCGGCGCGGAAGGCAAGACCGCGCTTGCGTCTCAGGGCACTGAGCCGGATGCGATCGACGGGGTGAAGACTGTCGGCGGCGTGGACTACGAGGCAGGACGCATTAAGTCCGTGCTTGCAGTGTCTAGTGGTGGCGGCGAGGCCTAAGGCTCGTAGGCTGGTTGCCATGAGCCACGAATTCACTGTCACTGGGTCCGAAGTTGTCCTCGACGCGCCGATCATCGCGGTGCGCCGCGACCAGGTGGTCATGCCGGGCGGCAACGAGGCCGCGCGAGAAATTGTGGAGCACTTCGGTGCTGTCGCTGTGGTCGCGCTGGATGAACATGGCCGTGTGGCGCTGGTGGAGCAGTACCGCCACAGCGTCGGCGAGCGTCTGCTGGAGCTTCCCGCCGGTCTGTTGGACATGCACGCCGAAGACGAGCTGACCTGCGCGAAGCGCGAGCTGCAAGAGGAGGCAGGCCTGGCTGCGGACGAGTGGGGCGTGCTGGTGGATCTGGTCACCTCACCGGGATTCGCGGAGGAGGCGGTGCGGGTGTTCATCGCCCGCGGCCTGCACGAGGTGGAGCGGCCCGAGCCCGAAAACGAGGAGGCCGACATGGACTTTTCGTGGGTGGACCTGGAGGATGCCGCGGATATGGCGTTGCGCGGCGAGGTGGTCAACTCCATCGCGGTCTCCGGCATCCTCGCAGCCGCGCGCCTGGTTGCGCGGGGTGATGCGCCCCGGCCTATCGACGAGCCGTTCCGCCTGCGCCCGACTTCCCTGGCCGCACGTCGCGCCAAGCAGGGCATCGTGCCGGACATGAAGCGGATCTAGCAGGTGGATGCGGAGGCGCTGGCGCAGCGTTGGCTGACCCATCTTGCCGTTGAGAGGGGAGTCTCACCCCACACGTTGAGCAACTACACCCGCGACGTGAACCGCTACACCACGTGGCTGGCGGCCGCGGGCAAGACGGATTTGCGCAAGGTCACCACCACCGACATCGAGGCCTACGTGGCGGATCTGCGCCGCGGGGTGGACGGGGCGAAGCCTCTGGCAGTGTCGTCGGCAGGGCGGGCGCTGACCGTTGCGCGCGGCCTGCACAAGTTCGGGGTGGAAGAGGGCGAGCTGCCGGCGGATGCGGCGGCAGAGGTCTCTCCGCCGCAGACCGGCGAGCGGCTCCCGGACACCTTGAGCATCGATGAGGTGGCAAAGCTTCTCGACGCGTGCCCGACCGAGACCCCCTCCGGCCTGCGCGACAAAGCACTGCTGGAGACGCTATACGCAACCGGCGCCCGCGTCTCGGAGGTGCTGGGCTTAAGCGTCGACGATGCAAACGCTGCTTTAGACAGCGAGTACGGCGGCGTGCTGGCGGTGACCGGCAAGGGCAACAAGCAGCGTTTGGTGCCGCTGGGGTCGAAGGCACAGGAGGCGCTGGAGGCGTATTTGGTGCGCGGCCGGCCGGCGTTTGCCAACGGGACCTCGCACGCGCTGCTGTTGAACAAGCGAGGCGGGGCGTTGTCCCGCCAAAGCGCGTGGAATGCGATCAAGGCAGCGGCTGCACGGGCGGGCATTGAGAAGGACATCTCGCCGCACACGCTGCGCCACTCCTTTGCCACGCACCTGCTGGAGGGCGGGGCGGACGTGCGCAGCGTTCAGGAACTACTCGGGCACGCCTCAGTGACCACCACGCAGATTTACACGCACATCACAGCCGATAACCTGCGTGAAGTTTGGCGCAGCACGCACCCGCGTGCGTAGACTCGGCTGCTTGATTGATCTTTTGAGCAACGAGAGGATGGTCCATGCGACCCGCATCCCGAACTCTGCACGGTAAGCGCGGCTCCGCGCTGCTTGCCGTGCCCGCCGCAATGCTGCTTGCGGCGCCGATGGCCGACGCGCAGCTTCCGGGCGGAATGAGCCCGGAGGAGGTGCAGTCCATGATCCCCGGCGAGATCTCCGTGCCAGCCGGTGAAAGCACGACCGTAGACGTGGGTGTGCCGGTGGACGTGAACTACTCCTCGGGCGGGTGGACGGTGACGTCGTCAGGCACGTCCGTGACCGTGAGCGCCCCGGACCAGCCGGGCGCGACCGCCGCGGTGCCGGCAAGCGCCGGCGGCTATTCGGCGACGGTCAACTTGGTCGCCGTCGGCGACGGCTCCGCGGACGTCGGCGGAAACGCAGGCGAGTCCGGTCAGCCCGGTGGCGCTGAAGGGGGAGCAGGCGGCGCGGCTGCCGGCGGTGGGACCGCGGATAGTGAAACTGACGGCGGCTCGGAGGCATCAGGCAGCGGAAGCGGGTCCAAGGACAGTCATGATGCCCCGGCGAGCGAGGCCGACGAGATCGGCAAGGCTGGCAGTGCAGACAGCGCGGGCAACGCCGGTGGCGGCGCCCCGGCAGCGGCGCACCCGTCGCGATCCAAGGCGGAGCCCGCCGACGATGCCGCCGCGACGAAGCTGTACTTCGACGGTGAGATCCAGGACAACAAAATCGTGGTGAAGGTGCCGCTGAGCCGCGTCAAGGACCTGATGAAGTACGCCAGCTACGACACCGAGGGCGCGACCCTGCGCTACTTGGACGTCAACGGACAGGTGATCGAAGGCGTCGAGCGCAAGGTGGACAAAACCAGCCGCACGATCACCCTGACCTACCCGGAAGGCGAAACACCGGACAACCCGTTCATCATGGAAGTCGTGCGCGACGGCAAGGCGGATTTCGTCGCGGTGATCACCTCCACCAACGTGCCGGTCGAAAAAGCCGACGACAGCAACGACGACAACCAGTACGGCAACTACGCGAACCAGGATGGTCAAGGACGAGGCGTTGACGAAGGGTCGTCGATAAGCGATGTAGTGCCCCTCGCAATCGCTGGAGCTGCGTTGCTGGCCGCGATCGCGCTGTTGATTGTGTTCCTTCGCCGGAGGCGCGGGCGGGCGTAATGACAACGTTGTAAGATGACGGAAGTCAAGGGTTTGGACGTGATTGAGGGAAGGACCGGCCATGGCGGACGAGGCGCTGTTTGACGCTGCGGACCAGAAGACGTTTCTGACCGGGCGGCCGTGGCGCGAGTTCGCCAAGCCGAAGGAGCTGGACAAGCACGGTCCCGCAACGGTGATCTCCATGGTCAACCAGAAGGGCGGGGTGGGCAAAACTACCTCCACGATCAACCTCGGCGCGTGCCTGGCCGAGCAGGGCCGCAAGGTCCTGCTGGTGGACCTGGACCCGCAGGGCGCGCTTTCCGCTGGCCTGGGCGTGTCCTACGAGGAGGACCAGGTCACGGTTTACGACCTGCTGTTCGACAACACCGCCAGCATCCACGCCGCGATCAACACGACCAATGTCTCCGGCTTGGACGTGGTCCCCGCAAACATCGACCTGTCGGCGGCGGAGATCCAGCTGGTCAATGAGGTCGGCCGCGAGCACACCCTGGCGCGCGCGCTGCGCCCGGTGCGCAACGAGTACGACTTCATCATCCTCGACTGCGGGCCCTCCCTCGGCCTGCTCACCGTCAACGCGCTGGCGTGCTCGCACGGCGTGATCATCCCGATGGAGTGCGAGTACTTCTCCCTGCGCGGCCTGGCGCTGCTGACGGACACGGTGGAGAAGGTGCGCGACCGCATCAACTTCGACCTGGACATCGTGGGCATCCTGGTGACCATGTTCGACCGCCGCACCACCCACGCCCGCGAAGTGATGGACAGGGTGGTGGAGGTCTTCGGCGAGCGTGTCTTCGACACCGTGATCACCCGCACGGTCCGCTTCCCGGAGACATCTGTGGCCGGTGAGCCAATCATCACTTGGGCGCCGAACTCTCAAGGCGCGGACCAGTACCGCAACCTGGCGCTCGAAGTACTGGAGCGCACCAGCTAGTGGCAGCGGCCGCGCCCGAGCAGTACCCCCAGCCTGAGATCACCGGGTTCACCCTGGCTCTGCAAAACTTCGAGGGGCCGTTCGACCTGCTGCTCACCCTGATCCAGTCGAAGAAACTGGACGTGACAGAGGTGGCGCTGGCCGAGGTGACCGACGAGTTCATCGCCTACACCCGTGCGCTCGGTGAGACCGAGGCGCTCGACGAGGTCACCGAGTTCCTCGTGGTGGCGGCGACGCTGCTGGACCTGAAAACCGCGCGGCTGCTGCCGGGTAGCGACGGCGAGAACATCGAGGACCTGGAGTTGCTGGAAGCGCGCGACCTGCTGTTCGCACGCCTGTTGCAGTACCGCGCCTACCAGCGTGTGGCCGACCAGTTCGCGGAGTGGCAGAAACACGCGCTGCGGCGCTACCCGCGGGCGGTGTCCATGGAGCCGCGGTTTGTGGACCTGTTGCCCCCGGTGGACCTGGGGCACACCCCGGCAAGTTTTGCCGAACTGGCGGGCAGCGTGTTCCGCCCCCGCCCGCCGGAGGAGGTGCGCACCGACCACCTGCATGCGCAGGCGGTGTCCGTGCCGGAGCAAGCCGGCAAGATCCTGGACACCCTGAAGCTCGCCGGCACCGGGTCGTGGCTGACGTTCGCTGCGCTCACGCGCGACTGCACCCGCTCCATGGAAGTGGTGGGCCGTTTCCTCGCGCTGCTGGAGCTGTATAAAGCCAAGGCCGTGGAAACGGAGCAGCCGGAAGCGCTCGGGCGCTTGGACGTGTCCTGGACCGGGCTCGAGGTGGACCCAGCGGTGGTCGCCGCCTCGAACTGGACGTAAGCGCCGGACCGGCACGCGGCACCCGATACACTGCCGAAGCATGGATAGCTTGCCCATGGTCTCCCAGTTGCGCTCGCGCATAGAGTCGGTGCTGCTGGTCATCGACGCGCCCGTCGCCGTGGAAGAACTGGCAAGTGCGCTCGGCGCGACCAACGAAGAGGTGTCAGACCAGCTACGCGAGTTTGCACGGGAGCTGGACGAGCGCGGCTCCGGCATCGACCTGCGCGAAACGGCGGAGGGCTGGCGCCTGTACACCCGCACCGAAAACGCCGACGCGGTGGAGGCGTTCCTCCTGGATGGCACGCAGAAAAAGCTGTCGCGCGCGGCGATGGAAACTCTCGCGGTGGTGGCCTACCGCCAGCCGGTCACCCGCGCGCAGGTCGCGGGCGTGCGCGGAGTCAACGTCGACGGCGTGATGCGCACGCTCGCGCTTCGCGGTCTCATTGCGGAGATGGACCCGGCTGAGGCCGGGGAAGAGGTCCCTGATCATGGCGCGCACCGTTACGTCACCACCGAGCTGTTTTTGGAGCTGCTCGGCATCGATTCTCTCGAGCGGCTGCCGGAGCTTGCGCCGCTGCTTCCGGACATCGATTCCATCGAGGATGCCTGGTAAACTCCCGGGGCATGACACCACCCGCTCGCCGAGATGGCACACCGGAAAAGCGTGGGAAGGACGATACGTTCTACATCTCCTACGCCAAGCCGGCTAAGAAACAGCATGTCCGCCTAGACAAGAGGCGCCAGAACGCCGCGAAGAACCAACCGAACCCGCTGGATGATAACTGGTGGGACGAAGACCCGACCGCAGCGAAAGCGGCGGCTGAGGGTGTCCGCCTGCAAAAGGTGCTCGCGCAGGCCGGTGTCGCTTCCCGTCGTCACGCGGAGGCGATGATCGAGCAGGGCCGCGTCGAGGTCAACGGTGAAATCGTGACGCGCCAGGGGATGCGCGTGAACCCGAACGTGGACATCATCCGCGTCGACGGCGCCCGCATCAACGTCAACGAAGATCACGAGTACTTCGTGTTCAACAAGCCGCGCGGCGTGCACTCGACCATGAAAGACGAGATGGACCGCGTCTCCGTGGGCTCTTACCTGGCCGAGCGCACCGCGTCTGGCCAGCGCCTGTTCCATGTCGGCCGCCTAGATGCGGACACAGAAGGCTTGCTGCTGCTCACCAACGACGGCGAGATGGCCAACCGCCTGACCCACCCGAAGTACGAGGTGGCCAAGACCTACTTGGCCACGGTGCTCGGCGAGGCGAACAACGCGGTGGTCAAGCAGCTCAAAGAGGGCATCGAGCTTGACGACGGCCCCGCGAAGGTGGATTACGCGCAGGTGGTGGACGTGCACAACGGCCAATCCATCATCCGCGTGGAGCTGCACGAGGGACGCAAGCACATTGTGCGCCGCATGCTGAAACAGGCCGGGTACCCGGTGCAGCGCCTGGTGCGCACGAAGTTCCACACGGTGCAGCTCGGCGACATGAAGCCGGGCTCGATGCGCGCGCTGAACTCTTCCGAGCTGGCGTCGCTGTACAAGGCGGTGGGGATGTAAATGGCTGGCACACTTTCCAACATGCCGGGCGGCGGGCTCATTGTGGCTGTGGACGGGCCTTCGGGCACCGGCAAATCCACCATGTGCCGCGCGCTGGCGAAGCGCCTGGACGCAAAATATGTGGACACCGGTGCGATGTACCGCGTGGCTACCCTGGCTGTGCTGCGCGCGGGCGTGGACCCGGCGGACACGGCGAAGGTGATCGAGGCGACCGCGGACTTGCCGCTGGAGGTCTCCGACGACCCGGATTCCACCGAGGTGCTCTTCGCTGGCGAGGACGTCAAGGGAGATATCCGCGGCGCCGAGGTGACCAAGCACGTCTCCGCCGTCTCCGCCATCCCCGAGGTGCGCGTGAACCTGGTGGAGCTGCAGCGCAAGCTCGCCCGCGAGGCCGGTCGCGCGATTGTGGAAGGCCGCGACATCGGCACGGTAGTGCTGCCGGACGCACCCGCGAAGGTGTTCATGACCGCAAGCGCCGAGGTGCGCGCGAAGCGCCGTTATGACCAGGACGTCGCGGCGGGGCGCGAGGCAGACTTTGACGCAGTGCTTGCGGACGTGCAGCGCCGCGACGAGGCAGATTCCTCCCGCGCGACCAGCCCGCTCAAGCCCGCGGACGACGCGGTGCTGGTGGACACCTCCGAGATGACGCCGGACGAGGTCCTGGCGGCACTGACTGAGGTCGTGGAAAGGAGCGCGCGATGAGCGAGCGCAACAACAAAGGCGAGCACCTCGAGCCGGAAACACAGTTTATCCAGCCCGGCATCGACCGGTCCGGCTACACCGACATGGATGCGTACGTGGTCGGCGCCGACAGCGCTGAGTACTACGAGAACAAGAACTTCAACGCCGAGGAGGACCTGCAGGGCTTCGAGGAAGCCGGCATCGACGAGTCCGAGTTCGGCGAGGCCGACTTCGGCGAGGGCTACGACTCCGACGACGAGCTGACCGAGGAGGAGTGGGCAGAGCTCGAGGCCGAGTACGGCATCGCCCAGCCCGACGTGGTCACCGAGGCGCTGCCGACGGTTTCAATCGTGGGCCGCCCGAACGTGGGCAAGTCCTCGCTGGTGAACCGCTTCATCGGCCGCCGCGAGGCCGTGGTGGAGGACCACCCGGGTGTCACGCGCGACCGCGTCAGCTACATCACCGACTGGGGCGGGCGCCGCTTCTGGGTGCAGGACACTGGCGGCTGGGATCCGGACGCGAAGGGCATCCACGCCGCGATTGCCCGCCAGGCGGAGGCCGCGATGGCCACCTCCGATGTCATCGTCATGGTGGTGGACTCGAAAACCGCCATCACTGAAACGGACGCGGTGATGGCCCGCAACCTGCAGCGCTCCGAGGTTCCCGTGATCCTGGTGGCGAACAAGTTCGAGTCCGACAGCCAGTGGGGCGACGTGGCCGAGTTCTACTCGCTCGGCTTGGGCGACCCGTGGCCGGTCTCCGCTCTGCACGGCCGCGGCGGCGCGGATGTGCTCGACGAGATCCTGAGCCTGTTCCCGGACGAGCCGCGCGTGAAGGAATCCATTACCGGCGGCCCGCGCCGCGTGGCGCTGGTGGGCCGGCCGAACGTGGGCAAGTCCAGCCTGCTGAACAAGCTGACCAGGTCCGACCGCTCCGTGGTGGACAACGTGGCCGGCACCACCGTGGATCCGGTGGACGAGCTCGTGCAGCTGGACGAGGACTTGTGGACCTTCATCGACACCGCCGGCCTGCGCAAGAAGGTGAAAAACGCCCAAGGCCACGAGTACTACGCGTCGCTTCGCACCCGCGGCACCATCGAGGCCGCCGAGGTGTGCGTCGTGCTCATCGACGCCTCGGAGGAAATCTCCGAGCAGGACCAGCGCGTGATCTCCATGGTGCTGGAGGCCGGCAAGGCCATGGTCATCTGCTTTAACAAGTGGGACCTCATGGACGAGGACCGCCGCTACGACTTCGACCGCGAGTTCGACGAGACGATGGGCCAGCTCAAGTGGGTGACCAAGCTGAACATCTCCGCCGACACCGGCCGCGGCCTGCACCGCCTGGAGCCGGCGATGAAGGAGGCGCTGGAAAACTGGGACAAGCGCATCTCCACCGGCCAGCTGAACAACTGGCTGCGCGACGCGATCGCGGCGAACCCGCCGCCGATGAAGAACAACCGCCTGCCCAAGCTACTGTTCGCCACCATGGCCAGCACCCGCCCGCCGACAATCGTGCTGTTCACCACCGGGTTCTTGGACGCCGGTTACCGCCGCTACCTAGAGCGCAAGTTCCGCGAGCAGTTCGGCTACCACGGCACCCCCGTGCGCATCGCGGTGCGCGTGCGCGAGCGCCGCGGGAAGAAGGCCTAGGGCATATGCGGCAGCGCACGGTGGAAGTCGACGGCGTTGAGCGCAGCTACCACGTCTGCGTTCCCGCGGGTCACACCGGCGCGCTGCCGGTGATCGTCGCGCTGCACGGCAAGGGCGATAACGGCCGCGACTTCCTCGCCGGCACTGGGCTGCACCGGGCGCGTGCCATCGTCGCAGCACCCACGGGCGCGGGCCTTGCCTGGTCGCCGGCGCCGTACGCCCGCACCACCTTCGGCGAGGATCAAGCGTTTGTGCGTGCGCTTCTCGACGACCTCCGGTCCACCTTCGCCACCACCAACACCTACCTGGTCGGCTTTTCCAATGGCGGGGGACTCGCGGTGCACCTGAGCCTGACCGGTCTCGAGCTCGCAGGGGTGGCCACCGTGGCCGCCGCGGTGCGCGCAACACCGGACGAGATCGCCGACGCCCGACAACCGGTGGATTACCTGAACATCCACGGCACTTTCGACGATGTAGTGCCGTTTGCCGGCGAGCAGCGCTCCCCGTACAGCGGGGCAGAAGACGACACCACTTTTGGCGCGCCCGACGTGGTGGCGGCGTTTCAGCGCCGCAACAGCGGCCGCGCCCGCGCGGAACTGATCTCGGTGGAGGGCATGGGGCACGAGTGGCCCACCGGCCCGCGGGCAGCCCGGCGCGGCGTGGACGCCACTCAAGCGATTCTGGAGTTTTTCGGGGTCGAGTACAGCCGCGCCGGCTAGGCGCGCTCGTAGACGAACGCGTCGGTGCGGTACGGCAGCGGGATGGTGTCGCCGCGGTCGAAGCCGAGGCGCTCGTAGAGGTACCAGGTCAGATTCGCCTCCATCTTTGCGCGGGTGCGCTCGTTCGCTTTCAGCCAGTAGGAGCGGGTGGCCATGAGCTCGAAGCAGTCTTCCACGGCGATGGGGTGCAACCATTCCTGGCGCAGCTCGTCAGTGAGCCGCCAGGGGGCGGAAACCTCCGGGTAGAAGCCCTCGCGCTGCACGTCGCCGGAGTGCATGATGCGGCTGAGCCGTAAAACCCAGGGGTGGCGTACGGCCAGCGTGTTCCAGCACAGCACCAGGCGGCCGCCGGGTTGGATCACGCGGTCTGCCTCTCGGCTTGCGGCGGGCACATCCACCCAGTGCCAGGTCTGCGCGCACGTCAGCGCGTCGACGGAGTCGTCTGCGAGTCCGGTCGCTTCCGCGGTGGCGCGCCACACGGGTACTGCGGGCAGCACCGTGTGGAAGACCCGGGTCATGTCGCCGCTGGGGTCGCAGGCGAACACGGAACGTGAGCCGTCGTCAAGCAATTGTGTGAACTTGCCGGTGCCTGCACCGACGTCGCAGACGGTGCCGGGGCCGACGAGCTCTCCGAGTGAGGCTGGGTAGGTGGGGCGTGCGGCGTCGTAGCGGGTTGCGTCGCGGGTGAACGCCTCGGCCGCGCCGCTGCGGTGCGCGGAGTTTCTGAACCTCGGTCCCGCTTTCCTGCTGGGGCCTGGCTGTGTTCCGCTCGCGTGCACAATGGTCTAATCTACCTTGCGTGTTTTACCGCCCAGTGATCCGCGCCGCGGCCGCCATTGGCTTAGCCGCAACCTGCTTCACCGTCGCGGGGTGCGCGGGTGACGCGGCGCGGCTGCGCACCGCGATCACCACGCAGCCGGATGCGCCCGAGGACATTGTCCGGGAGGTGGAGCCGTGGACGGATCCAGCAATTGAACGCAGGCAGACGACCTCGGCCGGGCTGAAGCGCGACTACATCCTTTCGGTGCCGCGGGGCGCGAAGCAGCGCGAACGGCTGCCGCTGATCCTGGTGTTCCACGGCTACAAGGAGGACGCGGACCGGATCATGCAGCACTCCCAGATGGATAAGGCGGACGCCGTTGTGGCGTTCATGGACGGCGTCGGCGAAGCGTGGGCGCCCGCCCCGTACGCGGTGACGAGCGGGGAGCAGGACCTCGCGTTCGTGGACGACGTGCTCTCACAGCTCGAGGGCGAGTACTCCATCGACCGCACCCGGATTTTCGCCGCCGGGTTCTCAAACGGCGGCGGGCTTGCGGCCTTTGTAGGCTGCCAGCGCCCGCAGGCGTTCAGCGGCATCGCCACGGTGGCGGGCGCGTTTTACCAGCGCGTCGCAGAAGGGTGCTCGAGCATCCCGATGAAGCACGTCGACTTTCACGGCACGGCCGACCCGGTCATCTCCTACGGCGGCGGTGAACGCCACGAGACGGTGTACAACTCCACACCGGAGATGCTCGAGGAGGCCGCGGTGCGCAACCACTGCGCGGGGCGCAGGGAAGACGTCGAGTTGTCGCACACGGTGACAATGCTGAGTTGGGACGACTGCGACGCTGCGCTGTCGCACTACCGGATTGAGGGCGGGCCGCACGTGTGGCCCGGCGGCACCTCAGACAACACAGGCCTGGTGTCCAAGGGGTTTGCCACCCGCACGCTGCTGGAATTCTTCGGCGTCGGCATGTCCTAGCCGCGCGGTGCGCCGCGGTCGAGCGCCGTCACCGCTACCATAAGGCGCGTGAGTGACGCGTCTAAGCCCCGGGTGACGGTGGTGTACAACCCCGTGAAAGTCCACCTGGAACGGCTGCGCCGGGCGGTAGAACGCTACGCCTGGGAGGGCGCGGACATCGAGTGGGCGGCAACGACCACCGAGGGACCCGGGTTTTCCCAGGCTGTCCGCGCGCTCGAGCAGGGTGCGGACTTGATCATCGCTGCCGGCGGCGACGGCACGGTGCGCATGGTCGCGCTAGCTGTGTCAGGTTCGAAGACACCGATGGCGATTGTGCCGGCGGGCACCGGCAACATGCTCGCGCGCAACCTCGGCGTGCCGCTTTTGCTGGAGGCGGCGGTGCATCGGGCGTTTTCCGGCACCGACCGGCTCATCGACCTCTGCCGCGCCGAAATGGTCTACCCGGATGGCCGCACCGAGCATTCCGGCTTCGCGGTCATGGCCGGCGTCGGCGTGGACGCGGGCATGATCCACCGCACCCGCGAAAGCCTCAAAGCCGCGGTCGGGCCACTCGCATATGTGCCGGCTGTGTTCCAATCGCTCGGCGGCGGCAACAGTGTGGACGTGGACATCACGCTCGATAGCGACCCTGCGGTGGCCACGTCCGTGCACACCTGCATCGTCGGCAACTGCAGCGACCTCGTCGGCGGGATCCCGTTGTTGCCGGACGCGCTGCCTGACGACGGCGTACTCGACGCCGTCGTACTGCGCGCCGAGGACGTCGCCGACTGGGCGGGCATCGGCGGCAAACTCGCGCTGGACACCGTGCGCGGCGGCATTAACGCGCTGCTGCCGAGCGAGGTGCAGCCGCGCCCGCCGGCGTCCCTGCCGCCGAGCATGGAGTACCTCGAGGGACGCCGTATCACCCTGGAGTTCGCCGAGCCCGAGCAGCTTGAGCTCGACGGCGACGCCGCCGGCGCGGTCAGCGCCGTGACCTTCGACGTGATGCCGGGCACCCTGCGGGTGGTGTGCTGAGCGCCGCGTGCCGTCGAGTAGCAGCGCAGGCACAATGGTGGCCATGATCTACAGCTTTGAAGGCGCAACCCCGCAGATCCACCCCTCGGCGTTTATCTCCGACGAGGCCACCATTATCGGCAACGTGACCATCGGCGAAGACGCGAACATCTGGCCCGGCGTGGTCATCCGCGGCGACGTGGGCGCGATCCGAATCGGCAACCGCGTCAACGTCCAGGACGGCTCCGTGCTGCACGTGGACACGGACGGGGAGACCGTGCTGGAAGACGACGTCACCATCGGCCACCTGGCCATGGTGCACGGCTGCCACATCGAGCCCGGCTGCCTGATCGGCATGAGCGCGACCGTGCTGTCGCGCTCGCGCGTGGGCAAGGGCAGCATCGTCGGCGGCGGGGCAGTGGTGCTCGAAGGCCAAGAGCTGCCGGAGTTCTCTCTGGCGGCCGGCGTGCCCGCCAAAGTGAAGCGCACGCTCGAGCCGGACACCTTCGAGGCCAGGTTGCGCCACGCGGCGTACTACGTGGAGCTGGGCCGGCGGGCGGCGACTGGTTTGGTGCCGGTGGAGCGAGACTCGCTTGCGTAAAAGTTCACAGTGAAATTGTCGTCAAAGTCACGCAATGAGGCGTAACGTGACGAGTATGACATCCAATAACGTAACAGTACTTGGTGCAGGTGTCCTGGGCGCGCAGATCGCTTTTTGCTCCGCGTTCGCGGGCAAGAAGGTTGTGTCCTACGACATCAACGAGGAGGCCCTCGCGGCCGGCAAGAAGCGTTTCGACGCTATCGGCGAACAGATGAAGGCGGAGCTCGAATCCGCCAACGACGAGACCGTCGCGGCAGCGCACGCGAACCTAACGCAGACTTCGGACCTGAAAGAAGCGGTAGCGAACGCGGACCTAGTTATCGAGGCGATCCCGGAGAACCTCGAGCTGAAGCGCAAGGTCTGGGCTGAGGTGGGGGAGTACGCCCCGGATACCGCGGTGTTTGCCACCAACACCTCCACGCTCATGCCGAGCAAGTTCGCAGACGCGACGGGCGCGCCGGAGCGTTTCTTGGCGTTGCACTTTGCCAACCACATCTGGATCCAGAACACCGCCGAGATCATGCCGCACGAGGGCACTGACCCGAAGTATGTGGACCAGCTTGTGGAGTTTGCGGAGCAGATCAATATGGTGCCGGTCCCGCTCAAGCGCGAGCAGCCCGGCTACGTGCTGAACACCCTGCTGGTGCCGCTGCTCAGTGCCGGCATGTACCTGCTGCACCACGACATCGCTGACCCCGTCGACATCGACCGCGACTGGTGCAACTCCACCGGGTCCCCGCGCGGGCCGATTGAGATCATGGACCTCGTCGGCGTGCGCACCTTGGTCGCCGTGATCGAGTCCAACGACAACGCCCCGCAGTGGCAGAAGGACTTCGTTGAGACGACGTTGAAGCCGATGGTCGCAGAAGGTAGGACCGGCCTGGAAGCTGGGCAGGGCTTCTACACCTACGACGCGAACGGCAAGATCGTTTCTTAGAGCATTTGCTCAATCAAGGCCCGGCCGCGATCGTGCTCCATCGGATCAACCGCAGCTTCTACACGGTCGAGTAGTTGGAACGCGCGGCACACTCGGAGAAAGTTTTCCAGCGTCGCGCCGTGGCCTTGTTCCAAGCGCCGCAACGTGGACACGCTCACATCGGCGCGGTACGCAGCCTGCTCGATGGTGAGACGGTTGAGGCGACGCCAGCGCTGCAGATCTTTGCCGATCTCGATGAGCCCACCTTCGACCGCGCGGGGGTTCGACGGCTACACATATGTGACGTACTTACGCCCAAATTCTTTCATATTTGAGTAATCTGTGGGACTCCAATTCATTCTGAAGGAAGTGAGTGCCCAAATGAACCGCGAGATCGTCTTCATCGTTTACGTGACCGACATTGAGAGATCAGTCGAGTTCTACTCAGACCTCCTGGAGCTGGAAACCGATTTTGTTTCACCCCGCTATGTGACGTTCGCTTTGGCGGACGGTGTGGCTCTCGCACTGTGGACTGGGAACTCGGATGCACTTGCCGACGCTCCGGCACGCACCACCGAAGTGTGCCTCAACGTCAATGGCGAAGAAGTCATGGACATGTTTCAGGCTTGGACTGACAAGGGGGTCGACGTCATCAAAGAACCCCACCAGGACGTGTTCGGAACGACGTTTGTGGTCGCCGATCCCGACGGGAACCAGATCCGCGTGGCACCTATCGACTAGCAACGTACCCGAAAGAGAAACCCCCGAACCCCCAGAAGAAAAATTTGTCGGACTGACAGGATTTGAACCTGCGACCCCCACACCCCCAGTGTGGTGCGCTACCAAACTGCGCCACAGCCCGATCCGCTACCTAAACGGTAACTGCGCAAATATTACAGCACTGTCATACGGACCCAAAACCGGCAGGTCACCAAACAGTCACTGCCGACATCCCAGGTTTAGCGGACCACGCCGTCGACGTAGACCCATCGCCCGGCCCGGCGCTCGAATCGGGAGCGTTCCCGTATGACGCCGCCGGGGTGGTGGGCGGCGAACTCGACTACGCCCTCGGCGTCGAAAGGCCCGCCGCCGGCGGTATCCAGCACCTGGAGCCGGGTAAACGGCTCACCTGAGGGGTCCACGGACAGGTCCGCGGGCCGGGTTTCATCCGCCCAGGTCTCGGCCACATAAGAGCCCGCGCCGCGCACGTAGGCGGTGTATCGCGAGCGCATCAGCGCTTCAGCGGTGGGTGCCGCAGAGGAACCGTCGATGAAGCGCCCGCAGCACGCCTCGTACGGCAAGCCCTGCCCGCAAGGGCACAACCCCCGCACGTCGGCCCACAGACCGGTTGCGTCAGCCATTACTTACCCAGGCGCTCCGCGCGGTGGAGCTTGTTCTGCCGGCGGCGACGCTCAAGCGAGGCGGTTTCCGCGGTCGTCTCAATCTCGTCCTTCGCCACGTAGCCGTCCACGGTGGAGGACGCGCCCGCGGCGCGCAGGGTCTCCACCTCATCGTCGGTCAGGTCGCCGTAGAGGGTGATCAGGCGGGTGAAGGTGCCGTCGCCGTTGTGGTTGACTTCCACGCGGACGTCGTCAAGCTGCATGCCCTTGGCCGCCTCGCGCACCGCCTGCGAGCAGCTGACGGCGAGCGCGGACATGTACAGGCCAGTGGAGGTGACACCCTGGCCCTTGCCGCCGGTGTTCTTGGAGCGGTCGGTGGTGATCGCGCGGTCGGAGGTGCGCACCACGTCGCCGTACTTCGTGCCGCGCGCGGAGTAGGACACGGCGTTGGTGTCCGTGGTCTTCGCCGGGACGAACAGCGGCTGGATGTACTGCTGCGCCCAGGAGCCGATGATGTCCGCGGCGCGCTGCGCGGTGCCCTGGCGGGTGAGCAGGTGGTCCGCTTTGTCCAGCGCCATCAGGGACTTGGGGTAGCGCGCCAGGGAGAAGATGTTCTGGGCGTTGTCGATGCCGACGGTGACGTCGATAGGCGAGTGCACGACAAGCAGCGGCTTGCGCAGCTTGGGCAGGTACTCCTCCGGGTTGGTGTCGGCGAGATCCTCGAGGAACTCGCGCGAGATGGTCAGCTCGCGGCCGCCGAGCACCACCCCGACCGAGCCGTTCGCATCCGCCTCGCCGATCGCGTGAGCGTAGTGCAGCACCGAGTGCGCGGGGTCGAAGGGCGCGCCGACGGTGGCCACCGCCTTGATCATCTTCTTCAGCTCCGGGCGGGTGGCCGCCTTCAGGGTGGCGGCGCCGCCGAGGGAATGGCCCATGAGCAGCTGCGGGGCCTTGTAGTTCTCCTCCAGCCACAGGGCGGCGGCGACGATGTCGTCCACATTCTCGGAAAACGAGGTGTCTTTGAAATCGCCCTCGGACTGGCCCAGGCCTGGGAAGTCGAATCGCAGGGTGGCAATGCCGTGCTCAGTCAGCCGCTTGGCAATGCGGGAGGCACCGGGCGTGTGGCGGGAGCCGGCGAAGCAGTGGGCGAAAATGGCGTAGGCCTGCGCGGGTCCGTCGGGGCGGTCGATGGTCGCGGCCATCATGTGGCCCTTCGACGACGGAACTTTCACGTTCATAGACAGCATGGGTAGCCGTTTCCTCCTGCGGCTCGGCGGTTCAACGCAACGGTTACTTTCGCTGCAAGACTAATCGTCGCACCAACTGTTTGGCACGTTGGCGTTATTCTTAGCCCTTATGGGCAAGTTTGACTGGTTCTGGAAGGCCATGGGCTCCACCACGGAGCGCAACAACAAGAAGTCGAAAGCCGTTGTCGCGGACGCGCACGGGTTGATCGAGGAGCTTTCGCTTCTCGACGATGCTTCGCTCGCCTCCGCAGTCGCCTCCACCGTGCGCGACGGGGCCATCGCCGAAAAACCGCGTTTTTTGGCCGGGTTGTCCGTCGCCTCCCAGCGCACCCTGGGCATGACGCCGTTTGAGGTGCAGAACCAGGCTGTGCTGCGCCTGCTGGAGGGCGACGTGATCCAGATGGCCACCGGCGAGGGCAAAACGCTCGTCGGCGCGATGGCCGCCACCGGGTTCGCGCTGCAGGGCAAGCGCGTCCACCTGATCACGGTGAACAACTACCTGGCCGCGCGCGACGCGGAGTGGATGCGCCCGCTCGTGGAGTTTTTCGGGTTGACGGTGGCGGCGGTCACGGAGTCGTCGACACGCGAAGAGCGCGTGAGCGCCTACCGCAGCGACGTCATCTACGCGCCGGTGACCGAGATCGGCTTCGACCACCTGCACGACAACCAGATCACCTCCCGCGACCAGACGGTGCAGCTGCCTGCCGACGTCGCGCTGGTCGACGAGGCTGACAGCGTGCTCGTGGACGAGGCGCTCGTGCCGCTCGTGCTCGCCGGCTCCGAGGGCTCCAAGCAGGCCACCGGACAGATCACCGAGGCCGTGTCGAAGCTGGACGAGGACACCGACTACACCATCGACGCCGACGGGCGAAACGCCTTCCTCACCGACGACGGCGCGGCGAAGATCGAACGGCTTTTGGGCATCGACTCGCTCTACTCGGACGAGCACATCGGCACGACTCTCGTACGTGTGAACCTGGCGCTGCACGCGAAGGCCCTGCTGATCCGGGACGTGCACTACATCGTCGACGACGGCAAAGTCGCACTTGTGGACGCCTCCCGCGGGCGCGTGGCGGAGCTGCAGCGCTGGCCCGACGGCCTGCAGGCCGCAGTGGAATCCAAGGAGGGGCTGGACGTGTCCGAGGGCGGGCGCATCCTGGATTCCATCACACTGCAGGCGCTCATGCGCCGCTACCCGCTGGTGTGCGGCATGACCGGCACCGCGGTGGAGGCAACCGACCAGTTGCGCAGCTTCTACGGCCTCCGCGTGTCTGTGATCGACCGCGCCAAGGAGCTGCAGCGCTTCGACGAGGCTGACCGGATCTACGCCACGATGGAGGAGAAGAACTCGGCGATCGTCGAGGAGATCGCCCACCTTAACTCCACCGGCCAGCCGGTGCTCGTGGGCACCCACGACGTGGCGGAGTCCGAGGCGCTGGCGGATGCGCTTCACGCTCGCGGCATGGCGGTCAACGTGCTCAACGCGAAAAACGACGCGGAAGAGGCCCGCATCGTCGCCGAAGCTGGCGACGTGGGACGCGTGACCGTCTCCACGCAGATGGCGGGCCGCGGCACGGATATCCGCCTCGGCGGCGCGGATGAACGCGACCACGACAAGGTGGCCTCGCTCGGCGGCCTGGCCGTGATCGGCACAGCCCGCCACCGCACCGCGCGCCTAGACAACCAGCTGCGCGGCCGCGCCGGCCGTCAGGGCGACCCGGGGCTGAGCGTGTTCTTCGTCTCCCTCGACGACGACATTGTCACCTCCGGCGGCGACGGGGAGCAGTTCTCCGCCCAGCCGGAGCCGGACGGACGCATCACGGGCAACCGCGCCCAAAGCTTCATCGAGCACTGCCAGCGCGTCACCGAAGGCCAACTCCTGGAGATCCACTCACAGACCTGGAAGTACAACAAGCTGCTGGCGGACCACCGAGACATCCTGGACGAACGGCGCGCCGCGTTGCTGGACACGGACACCGCGTGGCGCGAACTGTCGGAGCGCTCCCCGCAGCGCGCCGCCGAGCTTTCGCACCTGCCGCAGGACGTGCTCGAGCAGGCGGCCCGGGAGATCATGCTGTTCCACCTGGACGCCGAGTGGTCCGAGCACCTGGCGCTGATGGACGATGTCCGCGAGTCCATCCACCTGCGCGCCATCGCCCGCGAAACGCCGATCGACGAGTACCACCGCATCGCTGTGCGCGAGTTCAAGGACTTGGCCAACCGGGCGATCGCCGCGGCGGTAGAAACATTCAACACCGTGGACATTGACGCCGACGGCGCGCACCTGGCGGACGCAGGCTGGAAGCGCCCGAGCGCGACGTGGACGTACATGGTGTCCGACAACCCGCTGGCGGGTTCCGGCAACTCAGTCATTTCCGGTATCGGCAACATTTTTCGCTAGGCATTATCCGGTAGCCGCCCCTCGCGGCGGGCCGGACGCTATTATGGCGAGAGATCTCAACCACGACTCGAAAGTCAGGAGTTACCCATGAGCGACAACACGCCGCAGAACCAGGTCGAAACCACCTCGGTATTCCGCGCAGACCTGCTCAAGGAGATGGAGTCCGGAGCTGCGACGTCTGCGGACTCCGCCGCCGGTGCGGACCAGCTGTCGGATGGGGAGGCACTCCTCGTAGTCAAGCGCGGCCCGAACGCGGGTGCGCGTTTCCTGCTGGACCAGGATTCCACCACTGCGGGCCGCCACCCGGAGGCCGACATCTTCCTCGACGACGTGACCGTGTCCCGTCGTCACGCAGAGTTCCGTCGCAACGAGGGCGGCTACGAGGTCGTGGACGTGGGCTCGCTCAACGGCACCTACGTCAACCGCGAGCCGCGCAACTCCCAGGAGCTGACCAACGGCGACGAAATCCAGATTGGTAAATTCCGTCTGGTCTTCATCACCGCCGGCAACTAGTTAGAGAAGAGTTCGATCACGTGAGCGCAATCCGTCAAACGGCACCAGCCGCTACCCCCGCGAAGCCGGCGAAGGCCGCCAAGGCAACCAAGACCGCGAAAACGATGTCCATCGGCGTGGTGCTTGAGCGTCTGCGCACCGAGTTCCCGGACGTGACCGTCTCCAAGATCCGCTTCCTCGAGTCCGAGGGGCTGATCACTCCGCAACGCACCGCCTCCGGCTACCGCCGCTTCACCGAGGAAGATGTGGAGCGTCTGCGCTACATCCTGGTCACCCAGCGCGACAACTACCTGCCGCTGAAGGTCATCCGCGAGCAGCTCGAGGCGATGGATTCCGGCCACGTCACCGCGATCCTGTCCGCCGGCGAGTCCGAGCCGATGATCTCCCCGGAGAACTTCCGCGCACCGGCGGCGACCCAGCTGACCGACGCGGACGTGGCGGAGCAGGCCCAGGCGGATCCGTCGACGGTGGAGGAGTACATCAAGGTCGGGCTGATCACCCCGGATGCTGCCGGGTTGTTCAATGCCGACGACGTTCGTACCGTCACCACCGCGCTGTCGCTGTCCGAATTCGGCTTCGACGCCCGCCACCTGAAGACCCTGCGCACCGCCGCGGCACGTCAGGCCGACATGATCAACCAGGTTGCGGAGCCGGTGTCGAAGTCCGGCAAGGTCACCGCGAAGCAGAAGGCCGAAGAGATCGGTCAGCAGATGTCCGCGCTGGTGGTGTCCCTGCACGCGTCGCTGGTGAAGAACGAGCTGCGCAAGCAGCTGGGGAGCTAATGGAGGCCGTCAACCTCATCGGCGTTTTTCCGGTCGGCCCGGAAGATTTCCTGTGCGCCCTGCTCCAACGGCCCACGAACGGGCGCTGCATTCCGGTGTGGCTGCCGCCGATGGAGGGCGCTGAGCTGGCCATGCGCCTGGACGGGTGGGCCCCGAACCGCCCGCGTCCCGTCGACGCGATCGCGGAGCTCATCCGCACCTCCACCAACGGCGCGGACAGCCTCGAACTTTCCAGCTACGTCAACGGCACCTTTATGGCCACCCTGACAATCTTCGGCGGCACCGAAATTGATCTGCGCGCTTCCGACGCGCTGCTGTTAGCCGAGGAGCTGGACATGGAGCTGACCGTCGACGACACGGTCGCCGCCCAGGCCTCGGTGTTTCTGTCGCAGGGGGATGCCCAGCGCTACCTGCAGGCGGAGATCGAAATCGAAGATTTCGCGGATGAAGCTGTCTCCGCCAGCGGCGACGCCCAGGCTGACGCGGACTTCGAGGCGCTGATGCGCAGCCTCGGGGTGGAGGACTCGGATTTGGGGGAGGATAACCCCAAGGAGGGGTAAAACCCTCAAGTATTCCTTGAGAGTTTCGGCGTGTTACGCATGTGACTATTGACCAGCTCCGTATGCTTACCCTTTAATAGTCATTAGGCTTCGAGCTAACTTTCATGGGAGTAATTACGTGAGCATCATCGAGGAAAATCAGGACGGCCTGTTCGACGCTGTGCAGGAGTCGCTTTTCGACGTCGGCCCGTCCGACGAAGTCGGCTACCGCGTGCCGATCGCCTGCCAGGTCGCCGGCATCACCTACCGCCAGCTCGACTACTGGGCACGCACCGGCCTTGTGCGCCCGTCCATCCGTGGCGCTAAGGGCTCCGGCTCTCAGCGCCTGTACTCCTTCAAGGACATCCTGGTCCTGAAGATCGTCAAGGGTCTGCTCGACACCGGTATCTCGCTGCAGAACATCCGCCTCGCAGTGGACAAGCTGCGTGACCGCGGTGTGTCCGACATCGCCGAGATCACCCTCGTCTCCGACGGCGTGACCGTCTACGAGTGCCGCTCCAACGAGGAGATTATCGACCTCCTCGGCGGCGGCCAGGGCGTGTTCGGCATCGCCGTGCCGCAGATCATGAAGGAACTGACCGGCACCATCTCCGCGTTCCCGTCGGAGCGCGTCACCGAGGACGACGCCGACAACGTCATTGGCTTCGACGAGCTGGCGGACCGCCGCCGTCGCAAGACCTCCTAAGCGAAGCGTTTAGGCCCGGGCTGGGATCACTCCCACCAGCCCGGGCCTTTTTCTATGTCCTCGCCGCACAGACCCTGGGAGGCAGAGCCTGCGATCGCTCGATTTTCGCCCGATCCCAGGCTTAGGATCCCAGGGTCTGTCGCAGGGGGGGGTGGCTGACCGGATGCCTACAGGCCGGATGCCTGCTTCACGGCGCCGTCGATGCCGTCGGCTTGCTTCGCATCCACGGTTTTCGCGGACAGGGCCTCGACCGCCTTGTCTGCTTCGCCCTCGCCGACGCGCACGACGGTGATCTCCACCTTGTCGCCCGCGGCACCGCGCACCGCGTCCTCGAATGCCTTGTCGTCGCCAGCATCGGCCGTGCCAGTGGTGACCAGGACGACGCGGATTTTCGCTTCGCCAGCACCATAGGCGCCTGCGGCTGCCTCGACGGCCTGGCGGGTCTGGGGCACGCCGCCGGTGAGGAAGCGTCGCACCGCCACGGCGACGGAATCGGCGTCGGGGGAGACGCTGATGTTCTGGCGGTAGCCCACTACAACGCCTGGGTTCAGCGGGGAGGAGTAGTTCCACAGGCCGACCTGCTTGCCCTTGCCGCCGAGCTCGAGCGCGGCGTTTGCGATGGCGTCCTTCGCCGGCTGGAGGTACGGGCTCATCGCGTCGGAGGTGTCTAGGAGGAACAGGGTGTTTTCGGGCTGCAGGGCGCTGGCATTGGCACCGGCGGCGTCAGCGCTTTCGCCGCCAGCAGCCTTGTCAGCGTCAGCGCCATCCTGCGCTCCGTCCTTCTTCGCGTCCGATGTGATGGCCTCGCCGCCGGCCGGCAGGGCAGCGGCCCACACCAGGTCGGAGACGGCTGGCTGGTCGTTGGCGGTGCCGTCGAAACGCTCGGAGGCGAAGCGGGCGAAGTCCTGGCCCGCGCGGGCCTGGTTCTCGTCGACCTTGTCGTTCTGGTTCAGCGGAAACGCCGTGTAGACGGCGTCGGAACCGACCGGGGTGAACTTCAGGCCTTCCGGCACGGCGTCCTCGGTGGTGGCGAGGTACTCGCCGGCATCTGCGTTGAGCTCGTCGGCGCTGCCGATGCGCTGATCGGTCAGCGCCTGCACGGCGTCGTTGTCGTTTCCGGCCACCTTTGATGCCACCAGGGCGGAGGCTGCAGACTCTTCGGATACGGGGAAGCGGACCTTGTCCACGGTCAGGTCCTCGAGCTTGACCTCGTCCTTGCCGGCCACGCCGACGGCTTCGCTGTACGCAGCCTTCGGGTCAGATACGGCGGGGGTGCGACCTGCGTTCTCCAGCGACTGGTGGGTCACCGTCGTGTTCGGGGCGATAAACACCGCGACGTCGGCAACAGAGTCGACCAGCTGGGGCTTGACGCAGTAGTCGCGGACGACGGGGGAGGACGCACCGTAGGCGTCCACAAGCGATTGGCCCGCGCCCTTGTCGGAGGCCGCGACGGGGAGCACGAGCTCGCCCGCGACGCAGTCCTCGGCCTGCGCCTCAGTGCTGCCAGCGTCCTCGCCGCGGCTGGTCAGCCACCAGATGATGGCCGCTGCGATCAGGGCCAGCACCACCAGTAAGGCGATGAGCTCTCCGGACAGCCTGTAGTTGTTCTTGCCGCTTGCGTGCTTCGCCACCGGAATCGCCGCCTTTTTCGATCGAACGAGTGAAAACCGTCTTCGAGTCTAGCCGTGATAGGCGGCGTCGATGACCGCGACAAGCCGCTGGCGCAGCGGTTGTGCGCGGCGGCTGAGCTCGCGTTGGCGGGCTACGTACTCCGCCTTGCCCTCGGGCGTTTCCACAGCCACCACGCCGAAGCCCAAGCTCTTGCAGTCGTACGGGGAGGCCTCCATGTCTAGGCGCCGGGCGTCGGCGGCGAGCTCGAAGCAGTCCATCAGCAGCTCGCCGGGCACGAGCGGTCCGAGCTTCATTGCCCACTTGTACAGGTCCATGCTCACGTGCACGCACCCGGCCTGGTCGTTGTCGGGTTGCCCCTCGCGCGTGAGCACCGTGAGGTTCAGTGGCCGCGCCGCAGGGGTGAAAAACCGGAAGGCGTCGAAATGCGTGCACTTGACGTTGTGCGCCTCCACCACGGCGTTCGTGCCCTCCGCCCCCAGGCGCAGCGGCAGGCTGTGGCGCGGGCTGTCCGTGCGGTACACCATCGCCCACTCGTGCATGCCGAAGCAGTCGAAGTGGGCTTCACGCCTATCGACGGACCGAAGGATGGCCTCCACCTCCTCCACGTCGCCTCTGCGGTGGGTGAGGAACCGTTGGACGTCGAGAAGCACAGTGCCCTTGTTACAGACATAGTCGCGCCAGCCGGCGTGGGGGAGCGAAGCGGCGTCTTCGAGCGCGACGCCGACGCCCGGGTGCCAGCGCTTCAGATGGGCGGGGCGCTGCGGGTAGTAATCGAAGAGGAAATCCCACACCGGGTGATACTGGCCGCGTGCCCGGCGCGCCACCCTTGGCGCGGTCCAGCGTTCGGCGCGGGCGGCGTGAGCTGCGATGCGCGGCATGTACTCCTCGGGGGTGAGTACCTGCATTTACTCGCCCTCGTGGGTCCAGTCGGACACCGTGCCCACGTATTCCTCGATGAGGTCTTCCAGCGCGACCACGCCGACGAGTTTGCCGTTGTCGTGCACCTCCGCCATGTGCGCGGAACGGCGGTGCAGCATCGCGAGCGCGTCGTCCATGGACTGGGCGGCATCGACTGTAGTCAGCGGGCGGATGCGCTTGAGCGAAACCCGCGGATCGCCCTGCGGGAACTCCATCAGGTCCAGGATGTCCTTGACATGGACGTAGCCGGCGAGCGAGCTGGCGTCGATGCGGACAGGGAAGCGGGAGTAGCCGGTGTCTTGGACCGCCTGCTCGATGACGGAGAGGCGGATGCCGCGAGGGTCGTACGGGATCGTCGTGACCTGGGCCAGCGGGATCATGGCTTCCTTGAGCTGGCGGGAGTCCTGGCGCAGCGCCTTGGCCAGGCGCACGGTCTCTTCGGCGTCCAGGAGGCCCTCCTCGCGCGACTCCTGGATCATGGTGGCGAGCTGTTCCTGGTCCACGGTGGATTCGAGCTCGTCGCGCTGCTCGATGCCGAACAGCAGCAGCGTCTTGCGCGCGACCCAGTTGAGGAATTCCAGCAGCGGATGCGTGAGCTTCATCCACAGCGTCATCGCGGGGGTCAGCCACATCGCCATGCGTTCCGGGCCCGCGATGGCAATGTTTTTCGGCACCATCTCGCCGAACAAGATGTGCAGAAACGAGATGATGAGCAGGGCGAGCACGAACGCGACGGGGTGCAGCAGGTCGCCGGGCATGCCCAGGGCCTCAAACGGCGCCTCGATGTAAAAGGCGATCGCAGGCTCGGCCACCTTGCCCAGAATCAGCGACGCCACCGTGATGCCGAACTGTGCGCCGGCAAGGTAGATCGAGAGGTGCTCGGTGGCGTAAAGCACGCCCTCAGCCTTGGTTTTGCCCTGCGCAAGGAGCGACTCCAAGCGGTCCTTGCGGGAGGAGACGAGTGCGAATTCGACGGCCACGAAGAACGCGTTGACGCCGAGCAGCGCGACGATCAGCAGTGCTGCCAACCAGATACTCACTTGGTGTCCACCGCCTCTCTAACTTCGCCTGCTTCATCGGGCGGGACCGGACGCAGCAGCGCGCGGTCGATGCGGCGGCCGTCCATCTCGGATACCTGCGCCAGCCAATTGCCGGCGCCGCCGGATTGCAGCTCCTCCTGGAAATTCGCCGCGGAGGCGGTGCGCAGCACGACCTCGTCGCCGAGCTCGGGGATGCGGCCCAGCGTGGCCATGATCAGGCCGCCGAGGGTTTCGTAGGGACCGTCCACGGCGGCGAACCCGGTGCGTTCCTCCAACTCGTCGAGACGCACGAGGCCCGCAACCTCCCAGGACGTGCCGAAGCGGGTGAAGTCCTTCTCGCTTTCTTGGTCGTCGTACTCGTCGTAGACCTCACCGAGGATCTCCTCCACAAGGTCCTCGATGGTGACCAGGCCCTGGGTGCCGCCGTACTCGTCGGCCACCAGCACCACCTGAGAGCCTGCGGAGCGCACGCGGTTGAGCACCGAGTCGCCATCGAGCGTGCCCGGCACGAACGGCACCCGCCGCGCCAGGGAGGCCAACTTCGTCGTGGCGCGGAACTCGTGCGGCACAGAGAAGGCATCCTTGATGTGGACCACGCCGAGGGTGTCGTCCAAGTCGCCGCGGCGTACCGGGAAACGGGAGTGGCCAGTCTCGCGCGCAAGGGCGATCAAATCCGCGACGGTGTCGTCCGCGTCCAGTGAATCAATGGTTGAGCGCGGCGTCATCACTTCCTCAGCCGTCGTCTCGCCGAAACGCAACGAACGGTCGATCACTGCGGCAGTAGCCGCATCCAGGCCGCCCGCTTCAGCGGAGTTTCGCACCATCGCGCCAAGCTCCTGGGAGGAGCGGGCGGACGCGAGCTCGTCGGCAGGCTCGATGCCCATCTTGCGCACCACCCAGTTCGCGGCGGTGTTGAGAAACAGGATGAACGGCTTGGTCGCCATGTTGAAGTAGTGCACGGGCGGCACCACCGTGCGGGCCGTGTTCAACGGGTCCGTGATGGCGACGTTTTTCGGCACCAACTCGCCGAACACCATGGACAAAAACGTCGCCACCACCAGTGCGAGGACAAGCGCGACGGTGGTGGACGCGCTTGCAGGCAGTCCGACGAGCTCGAGGACCGGGGTGAAGAATTTGCCCAGCACCGGCTCTGCGAGGAAACCGGCGGCAAGGGTGGTCACCGTAATGCCCAACTGCGCGCCGGAGAGCACGAACGAGAGGTTTGCGTGGTCGCGCGCAATCGCCCGCGCTGTGGCGTCGCCCCGCTCCTTGACGTGGGCGTCGATGGTCGAGCGTTCCAGGCCCGTCATGGCGAATTCGATCGCGACGAAAAGCCCGGTCGACGCCGTGAGCAGCACGAACGCCAGTAGGGCTAGGATGGATAAGAGTATGTCCATGGATGGTGGTCTGTGCCTTAGCGGCCGTTACTCCTTCGACTTCGGTCCGTACGGCGGGCGCGGTTGCGGTTGTTGCTTCCGCCGCGGCTGGCATTGCGGCTACGGTTGCCGCCTGCCTTGCGGTTGCCGGAGGCAGCGGTCCTCTTCGGCCGCTGGGGTTGGCCCGGCGGAGGAAGCGGCGTGCCTTCCGGTGTGCGTGCACCGGTGATTGTAACCAAGGATTCCGAAAGCGGAGCCACCCTGACCTCGGGCGCGTCCACGCCGGCCTTGCGCAGAAGCTGCGCGACTTCCTTGGCTTGGTCGTCCATCACGAGGGTGACCACGGTGCCGGACGTGCCGGCTCGTGCTGTGCGGCCTGCGCGGTGCAGGTACGCCTTGTGCTCCGCGGGCGGGTCCACGTGCACGACCAGGGAGACGTCATCGACGTCGATGCCGCGGGCCGCGATGTCCGTGGCCACCAGCACAGGGGTGGAGCCGTCGGCGAAGCCCTCCAGCGCTCGTGTGCGCGCGCCCTGGCCCTTGTCGCCGTGGAGGCCTTGGGCGTGGATGCCGGCGCGGCGCAGCTTTTTCACCTGGCGGTCCACGCCGTGCTTCGTGCGCATGAACATGATGGTCTTGCCCTCGCGCGCGGCGATCTGCAGGGCGATCTCGTTGCGCTCCTCGCGGCCGCCCACCATGAGGCGGTAGTGGTCCATCGTGTCTACCGCCGCCTGCACCGGGGCGGTGGAGTGGGTGACGGGGTCGTGCATGTAGCGGGCGATGAGCTTTTCCACGTCACCGTCGAGGGTGGCGGAAAACAAAAGGCGCTGGCCGTCCTTCGGGGTGCGGTCCAAAAGCTTGCGCACCTGCGGCAGAAAGCCCATGTCCGCCATCTGGTCCGCCTCATCCAGGGCAGTAATCGCAACCGAATCGAAGGACAGCTTCTTCTGGTTGATCAGGTCCTCGGCACGGCCGGGGGTGGCCACCAGCAGGTCCACCGGGGACGCGAGCGAGCGGATGTGGTGGTTGATGTTCACACCGCCCACAACATCGAGCACGCGCAGGCCGAGCGCGGCCGCGGGATCCTCGAGGCGTTCGCGGATTTGCGAGGCGAGCTCGCGCGTCGGCGCCAGCACAAGGCCGCGCGGGTGGCCCGGGGTGCTCGGAGCGCCTGCGAGACGAGCCAGCATGGGCAGGCCGAACGTGAAGGTCTTGCCGGAGCCTGTCGGGCCGCGGCCCAGCACGTCCTTGCCGGCCAGCGCGTCGGGGATCGCCGCTTCCTGGATGGGGAAGGGCTCAGTGATGCCTTGCTTGCCCAGGACGTTGACAATGGCCCGGGGCAAACCGAGATCGGCGAATGTAGTCATTCAGTGCAGTCTACGCGGTCGGACGAAAGGGGAGAAGCCGAGCTAGTAGCTCAGTTCCTCGCGTTCGCCGGACCACGTGGTGTGGAACGTGCCCTCCATGTCCACGCGCTTGTAGGTGTGGGCGCCGAAGAAGTCGCGCTGGCCCTGGATCAGCGCAGCCGGCAGGCGCTGCGCGCGCAGCGAGTCGTAGTAGGACAGCGAGGATGCGAACACCGGCACCGGCAGGCCCAGCTGGGTTGCGGTGACAACCACGCGGCGCCAGGAATCCACCAGGCCCTTGTCCAGCTCGCCCTTGAAGTACGGGTCCAAAAGCAGCGACGGCAGCTCCGGGTCCTTTTCGTAGGCCTCCGTGATGCGGTCGAGGAACTTCGCGCGGATGATGCAGCCGCCGCGCCAAATGCGCGCGAGATCGCCGGGCTTGATGTCCCAGTTGTGTTCCTGGGAGCCGGCGTTGATCTCGTCGAAGCCCTGCGCGTACGCCACCAGCTTGGAGGCGTACAACGCGCGCCGCACGTCCTCGACGAACGATTGCTTATCGACGCCTCCGGCCTCCAACGTCGTTGTCTCACCCGCAGGCAGACCGACCTCCTGGGCCGCCTCGCGCTGAGCCAGCGCAGACGACAGCGCGCGGGCGAAGACGGCCTCGCCGATGGCGGTGGTGGGAACCCCGAGGTCCAGCGCTTCCTTGACCGTCCAGCGGCCGGTTCCCTTCTGGCCGGCGGCGTCCACGATGACGTCGATGAACGGTTTGCCGGTGCGCGCGTCCACCTGGCGCAGCACCTCCGCTGTGATCTCGATGAGGTAGGAGTCCAGGTCGCCCTTGTTCCACTCCGTGAAGATGTCCGCGATCTCCGCCGGCTCGAGGCCTGCCGCGTAGCGCAGCAGGTGGTAGGCCTCGCCGATGACCTGCATGTCCGCGTACTCGATGCCGTTGTGCACCATCTTGACAAAGTGGCCGGCGCCGTCCGGGCCGATGTGGGTCACGCACGGGGTGCCGTCCACCTTCGCGGAGATGTCCTCCAGCAGCGGCCCGAGAGTCTCCCAGGATTCCACCGGACCGCCCGGCATGATCGACGGGCCGCGCAGCGCACCCTCCTCGCCGCCGGAGATGCCGGCGCCGACGAAGTGGCGGCCAGCTGCAGCGACTTCACGTTCGCGGCGGATGGTGTCCGTGAACAGGGAATTGCCGCCGTCGATGATGATGTCGCCGTCGTCCATGGCCTCCACGAGCTGCTTGATCACTGCATCTGTGGCGGCGCCGGCCTGCACCATGATCACTGCCTTGCGGGGGCGCTCCAGCGATGCGACGAAGTCCTCGATCGACTCGGAGGGGATGAAATTGCCCTCGTGGCCGAACTCTTCAACGACCGCGCGGGTCTTTTCCGGGGAGCGGTTGTAGATGGCCACGGTGTGGCCCTTGGACGCGAAATTGCGGGCAAGGTTGGAGCCCATCACCGCCATGCCGACAACACCGATTTGAGCGAGCTGGTCACCGTTGTGTTCTGCAGTCATACGCCGGATTCTACGCGGGGTGCGCCCGCTTTCGCCCGTAAGATTGGCCGGCATGGACATGGAGAAGAATCTGCGCCTGTACCGAGAGGTCATCGAGGCCCCTCTGACGGAAGAAGAGCTGTCCTACATCAATTCCGGCGAGTTTGATTTCGCCCAGACGCTGGGGTTGAAGCTGACGTACTGCTCCAAAGACCGCCTCGATGGGGCGCTGGAGGTGGAGCAGCGCCACCTGCAGCCCACCGGCATCGTCAACGGCGGACTGTACTGCGTGATCGGGGAGACGCTTGCCTCCATCGCAGCCGTGGCGGCGAGCGCGAAGCCTGCAGTAGGCATGAGCAACTACACCGACCTGCTCGGCAGCGTGCAGCTAGGCCAGACGATTCGCGCGGTGGCCGAACCCGTGCACGTCGGCAAGCGCACGCACCTGTGGCGCGTGGAGATGACAGCCGACGGCAAGCTGGCCGCCGTAACCAACCTGAAGCTGATGGTGCTGGACCGCTAGCTACAGCCAGTTGTTCTTGCGGAACCACCACCACATCGCGGAGATGGCCAAAAGCATGACCAAAAGCGCGGCGGGGTAGCCGTAGCGCGACCCAAGCTCCGGCATGTGCTCGAAGTTCATGCCGTAAATGCCCGCGATCAGCGTCGGCACCGCGGCCATGCCGACGACAGCGGAGATGGTGCGCATGTCCGAGTTCTGCTGCATGGTGATCTTGGCTACCGACGCATCGAGCAGCGACGTCAGACGCTCGTCGAAGCCGGACAGGCGGTCGCTGACGATCGTGGAGTTGTCCTGCACGTCCCGGAAGTAGGTGCGCAGGACCTTACGCATGAAGTCCTTGTTGCTGGTCAGGCCGTTACGCAGGGCAGGAGCGAGCGGATCGATTGCGTGCCGCATCTCCAAAATCTCACGCTTGTAGGTGTAGATCTTGTCGATGTTGATGGTGCGGCGGGGCGTGAACACCTCATTTTCCAACTCGTCCACGTCGTCCTCGAGCAAGTCGGCGACCTTGAGGTAGTTATCCACCAGGTAGTCCGACACCGCCCAAGCGACGGCGGTGGGGCCGAGCACGGCGAGATCTTCTTCGTCCTCAAGCTTTGGCGTGAGGTCCGGCAGGCGAGCACCGTGACGAATGGTGATGGCGAACTTTTCGCCGACGATCATCTGCACCTCGCCGGTGGAAATGATTTCGCGGGCGTCCGCGACCTCTTCATCGTCGCGGTAGGACACGGACCGCACAACCATGAACAGTTGCTCGTCGTGTCGCTCGATCTTCGGGCGCTGGTGCGCATCCACGACGTCGTCGACGACCAGGTCCTCGATGTCGAAGACCTCCGCGATCTTCTCCATCTGCTCCGTGGTCGGCTCTTTCAAGCTCAGCCACACGAAGGCGTTTTCGTAGCGCTCCACAACCTCGAGCGCGTGCGACATCCGCACATTGCCCGGCTGGCGTTTGCCGTCCACAAAGACGCGGCAGAAATCGATCTGGCGCTCGAGGGGGACCGGAATGCTGCGCGTGGGGGGCTGTACCTTCTTCGGTCGTTGACCCGGCATTGGAATACGTGGTGGCATTGCTTCAGCCCCCTTTCACTCGTGCGAGGGGCCGGTAGCAATGCAGGATCTTGGCGCTGCGGCGCAGTGGCCCCCGTGCGGCGGGAGAGTGCGCCCCTGGCGCGCTCGACAACTTAGGTAATACTACGCTGATCGCGACGGTTGTCTAGCGGGGGTGCGCCCGGGTGTCCACCCGGGCGAAAAGCCGCTAGAACACCGTCAGCCCGCGACTGCGGAAGATGTCGCGCGCGTGCTCGACAGCCTCCGGGCTGGGGGGCTTGACGTCCGCCAGCTCATAATCCAGCCCGATTTTTTCCCACTTATCGGCGCCCATGTTGTGGAAGGGGAGCACCTCGACGCGCTCCACGGTGCCCTTCCAACGCGCGACAATGTCGGCGACGTTCCGGATGTTCTCTTCGCTGTCCGTCAGGCCGGGCACCAGCACGAAGCGGATCCACACGGGCTTGCCTTTCGCATGCAACCGGTCGCCGAAGTCGATGGTCGGCTGCAGCTGGCGGGCAGTCACGTGCTCGTACGTTTCCGAATCGCCGGACTTCACGTCCAACAGGAAGAGGTCGATATTGTCCAGGTCCTCGTCGGTGAGTCGCGCACCAAGAAAGCCGGACGTGTCGATCGTGGTGTGCACGCCCGCGTCGTGCACCGCCTTCAGCAGGCGGCGCGTGAACGCGATCTGGAACAGCGGCTCGCCGCCAGAGAGCGTGAGCCCGCCACCGGAAGCGCTGAAGACCGGCTTGTAGCGCAGCACGCGACGCACGACATCGTCGATACGCTCGAGCGTGCCTTCCTTCATTTCCATCGTGTCCGGATTGTGGCAGTACTTGCACCGCAGCGGGCAACCGGACAAGAAGATGGTCATCCGGGTGCCGGGGCCGTCGACAGCTGTGACCAGCTCCCACGAGTGGATGAGGCCGATTTCGCCTGTGCGGCGGGCCTCGAACAGCTCGGGGCGGGTGATCTCCAGGTCGTCGGTGGACAGTCCGCCTAAACCGGCAGCGACGCCGCGCACGCGCTCGCCCTGTTCGGGCGAAAGCGTGACGACGCCGCTAGTTCCGTCCTGCGCCATATATTAAGCGCCCTTGTGGAAGGTACGGGAGATAACGTCGCGCTGCTGCTCCTTCGTCAGCTTGACGAAGTTGACAGCGTAGCCGGAGACGCGAACGGTGAGGTTCGGGTAGTTCTCCGGGTGCTCCATTGCGTCCTCAAGGGTGGACTCGTCCAGCACGTTGATGTTTGCGTGGTACAGGCCAGAGTCCATGTGGTGAGCGGAACGGGAAGCCTTCATGGAAGCGAGGCGCTCGTCGAAAGTAGGGGTAGCCATGATGTTGTCTCCTTCAGAGTGAAAAGGTGGATGGGGAAGTCTTGGTTAGGCGGGGTTGATGACCGAGTCGGCGTTGTCCATGATGAAGCCTGCATCCAGGACACCGACCAGGTTGGTCACCTGCTCCTCCTTGTTGCGGCCCAAGCCCGTCGGGGTGATCGTGTTGGTCAGCGAGATGCCGTCCAGCGCGTCGTTGTAGTCGAGCTTGCCCACGGAGAGCATGGAAGCAACCATGCCGTGGTTGTCCGCGCCGTTCTCCGGGTTGGCGCCCGGTGCGAACGGGGTGCCGGCCTTGTGGCCGGACGGGAAGGAACCGGTGGCCTTGCCGTAGACCACGTTGGAGGTGATCGTCAGCACCGACTGGGTCGGGATGGCGTCGCGGTACATCGGGATGGCCTTGATCTTCTGCATCACCGTGTGCACCACCGTGGCGGCAATGTCGTCCGCGCGGTCGTCGTCGTTGCCGTAGAACGGGAACTCGCCTTCGGTGATGTAGTCGACGACCAGGCCGGTCTCGTCGCGGACCGGGGTGACCTTGGCGTACTTAATCGCCGAGAGGGAGTCCGCCACGATAGACAGGCCGGCAATGCCGCAGCCCATGGTGCGGACGATGTCGGAGTCGTGCAGCGCCATCTCGATGGACTCGTAGGCGTAGCGGTCGTGGCAGTAGTGGATGATGTTCAGCGCTTCGACGTAGGTGCCGACAACCCAGTCGAGCATCTCCTCGTACTTCTGCCAGACCTCGTCGAAGTCCAGCGGGCCGTCGCCCTGGATCGGGGTGTGGTCGCCGTCGGTGACCTGCTTGCCGGTGACCTCGTCGCGGCCGCCGTTGATGGCGTAGAGCAGAGCCTTCGCCGCGTTGACGCGGGCGCCGAAGAACTGCATCTGCTTGCCCACCTTCATCGGGGACACGCAGCAGGCGATGGCGGCGTCGTCGCCCCACTGGCCGCGGATCTGCTTGTCAGACTCGTACTGCAGAGACGAAGTCTCGATGGAGATTGCGGCGCAGAATTCCTTGTAGCCCGCCGGAAGCTCCGGGTCCCAGAAGATGGTGATGTTCGGCTCCGGCGCCGGGCCGAGGTTACGCAGCGTCTGCAGCAGGCGGAACGAGGTCTTGGTCACCTGGTGACGGCCGTCCTCGGAGAAGCCGGCGTCGGACCAGGTTGCCCAGTACGGGTCGCCGGAGAAGATCTGGTCGTAGTCCTCGGTGCGCAGGAAGCGCACGATGCGCAGCTTCATCACCAGTGCGTCGATGATCTCCTGGGCCTCAACCTCGGTCAGGGTGCCGTTGGCCAGGTCACGCTCGAAGTACGCGTCCAGGAAGGGGGAGAGGCGGCCAATGGACATGGCGGCGCCGTCCTGGCTCTTCACGGAGGCGAGGTAGCCGAAGTAGGTCCACTGCACGGCTTCCTTCGCGTTGGTTGCCGGGCCGGAGATGTCGAAGCCGTAGTCTGCGGCCATCTTCTTCAGTTTCTTCAGCGCCTTGATCTGCTCGGCGTGCTCCTCGCGGTAGCGTGCCCAGTGCTCAGAGAAGCCCTTCTCCACGGACGCGTCCTTGGCCTGCTGCTTTTCCTCGATGAGGAAGTCCACGCCGTAGAGCGCCACTCGGCGGTAGTCGCCGATGATACGGCCGCGGCCGTAGGCATCCGGAAGACCGGTGACGATGTGGGAGGAACGGGCTGCGCGGATGCGCGGAGTGTAGATATCGAAGACAGCGTCGTTGTGGGTCTTGCGGTACTGGGTGAAGATCTTCTTCACGTCCGGGTTGACCTCTTTGCCGGCCTCCTTGATGGCCTGCTCGACCATGCGCCAGCCACCGTTGGGCATCATCGCGCGCTTGGTCGGGGTGTCGGTCTGCAGGCCGACGATGACATCGTCGTCATCCGAGATGTATCCCGGCTTGAACGCGTCGATGTCGGCGGGGGTTTCGGTGTCGACGTCGTAGACGCGGCGCTCGCGTTCGACGGCGAGGTAGTTCTTGTCCAGGTAGTCCCACAGGCGCAGCGTCTTCTCGGTGGCGCCTTCGAGGAACGAAGCATCCCCGTCGAACGGGGTGTAGTTGCGCTGGATGAAATCGCGAACGTCGATGCGTTCCTTCCACGGTCCCGGCGTGAAGCCTTCCCACGCGCGGTTTTCGGTTTGCGGCTCTGTAGAAACAGTCACAGTTGCACAGTCCTTCGGTAAAGCTTATGAGGATCTCTCGCGGCTGCACTTGCCCAATCAACATGCCCATGTACTTTCAAAGCGCGGGCCGCTCACACACGATTGTAGGGGACGTGAGAACAATAAAGGTAATACGATAGGTGTGATTCTTCCCACTCGAATGGTTACGCTCTAAGCGGGACGAAAAATGGCCCCGAGCCTGGGTAAACAGGTTCGGGGCCGGGGGAGAGGCGCGGCTACAGCACGCCCGGAAAAAGGCGAGGGACTACTTCTCGTTGTCCAGTTCAGAGACCTCAAGCTGGCCCTCAGTTACCGCCAGGTTGTGGCGGGCACGGGAGAAGGCGTTGGTGGTCCACTCGGTGGCAGCCACAAGACGGTTGCGGGTGCCAGTGAGGAAGGACAGGTGCACGCCCAGCCACATCAGCCAACCGATGAAGCCGGTGATCTCCACCTTGCCCATCTTCACCACAGCGTTGAAGCGGTTGATGATGGCCATGGAGCCCTTGTCGAAGTACTCGAACGGGTCGCGGCTCTCCGGTGCGACGTCGTGCTCGACCTGCTCCTTGATGATCTTGCCGACGTACGCGCCGGACTGGATGGCCACCTGCGCCACACCCGGGAGACGGTCGCGGCTCATCATGTCGCCGACGATGAAGACGTTCGGATCGTCGCCGACAGACAGGTCGGCGTTGACCGCGACCTTGCCCGCGCGGTCTGCTTCAACGCCGAGCTGGTCTGCGACCTGCTTGCCCAGCGGGGAAGCGGCCACACCGGCGGACCAGATCTTGGTCGGGGTGCTGATGGTGGTCTCCTGCTCGGACTTCATGTCCTTGTAGGTCACGCTCTCTGCATCCACGTTGGTCACCATCGCGTTGAGGATGACGGTCACGCCGGCCTTCTCAAGCTCGCGCTGCGCCTTCTTGCCCAGGCGCTTGCCAAACGGCGGCAGCACCTGCGGAGCGCCGTCAAGGAGGTAAATCTTGGCCTGCTCGGTGCTAAAGGAGTAGCGGCCGGAGGTGAACGCGCGGTGCGCCATCTCTGCCACCTGGCCAGCCAGCTCCACACCGGTCGGGCCAGCGCCGACGATGACGAAGGTCAGCTGGCGGTCGCGCTCTTCCGGGGTCTCGGCAAGCTCGGCGCGCTCGAAGGCGGCGATGAGGCGGGCGCGGATCTCAAACGCGTGGTCCAGCGTCTTCAGGCCCGGAGCGAACTCGGCGAAGTGGTCGTTACCGAAGTAAGACTGGCCAGCGCCGGCGGCGACGATGAGCGAGTCGTAGGAGAAGGTCGATTCCTTGCCGCCCTCGACGGAGGTGACGGTCTTCGCCTTCACGTCAACCGTTTCTACGGTGCCGCGCACGACGCGGACGTTCTGCTGGTTGCTGAACATCTGGCGCACGTCGCCGGTGATCTCACCGGAGGACATCAGGCCGGTTGCCACTTGGTACAGCAGCGGCGGGAAGAGGTGGTGGTTGGTGTTATTGATCAGCGTGATGTCGACGTCTGCATCTGCGAGCTCCTTTGCCGCGTTCACGCCGCCAAAACCTGCGCCCACGATGACGACGTGGTGGCGGCTACCTTCGGGGCGGTACACCTGAGAGGCCATGAGTGATATCTCCTCGGGTCAATGACGTAATTAATCGGAACGGCATACATAGTACGCGCCCGCCAGCAAACCGCGCGGCCAGGCTCCGCCGTGGCACTCCGCATCTGAGCTGCCGGCGCAGTAGCATCCGAGGAATGTCCGAGAGCACTCCCGCGAACACCCCAGCGCACCTACAGTCGGTCGATGCAGACGCTTGGCCGGGAGTGGCTTCAGTGCCGCAGCCAGGCAGATTACGCACGAGGCTTGCGGAGGCGGGCTTTGCCCGCGCGTGCGCGAAAGCGGGACTGTCCTTCGAGGGCGACGGCGCGGATCTCACGGTTGAGCGCGCGGAGGTGTTCCAGCGCATCGCCGCGAGCGGGTGGGTCGGGCTCGCGGAGGGCTACATGGCGGGAGAGTGGTCGACCGGGGGTTCGCAGCAGCTTGTCGACGTCCTCACGGCCCTCCTGCGCACCGGCTACCTCCCGCGCACCCGTAGGGTGGACGCGGTGCGGCCCGCGACACCGGGCGAGCTGCCGCCGGACTTGGTGGCCCATTTTTCCGGAGACGGGCTCAGCGCATTTCAGGGCCATTTTTCCACAGGCGTGGCCACCACGGAGCGCATGCGGGTGAAGTCGCACACCAAAGGTGCTGGTAGGGGCCGTGAACCTCGGGATCATTTCGTCGACGTGACGGAATTCGGGTCCCCGTTAGAGTCTGACCGCGCGGACCTGAAGGACGCGCAAACCCGCAGCGTACGAGCTATTTTGGACCTTTTGGGGGCGGGTGCGGGTACGCACCTGTTGGAGTATCCGTCCGGCGGCGGAGCGGTTGCTTTCGCCGCGGCAGAACGGGGCGCGACTGTAGATGCGGTCGTGCGCGACGCCCGCCTGTATGCGGCCATGCGCGAGCAGCTCGTGCTGGCAGGCACGGACGGATCGGTCACTGTGGACCGCATCGCGGAAGGCCCGGACGCTGTGGCAAAGCAGCGCCGCGGGGTCTATGACGCAGTTGTGAGCATGGAGATGCTGGAGACGATGCCACGGCGACAGCAGCGGCAGTATCTGCTCGCTGTGGACGCGTTGCTGGGCCAGGGCGGCAGAGCTGGTTTGCAAACCGTGGTGCGCGCCAAGGCGTACAACCGGACGGCGGATCTCGCGTTGGAGTCTCTGCGGGCGTACATCTGGCCGGGGTTGCATTTCACGACGGCTGCGGAGATCGGCAAGACGGTCGACCGCGAGACGGATCTGCGCGTTGTGGCGCAGACGTCGGCGCCGGAGCATCTCGTGGCGTCGTTGCGCCTGCAGCGCATCACGTTTGACGGCAAGCTGCGCGACGCGGCGGCAGACGGCTACGACGCCGTGTTCCGCCGCCTGTGGGTATGGCAGTTCGCGTTACGTGAAGCGATGGCGCGGCTGGGGATGATCGATCTGGCTCAGATCACGTTGGCGCGGCGGAACAGGAGAGGCCGTCGCTAGGCAGGAGCCCCAACCAGGAGAACGTTACTTGACATAATGTACATTATCGGACAGTTATATATGGTGGAACCATAAAAGGCGCCGAGCACTCCTCGCGCCCGACGCCCTTCCATATGCCCCTTTTAACGTAACGTTACGTAAATAAGACCATCTACTTGGTCATGTTGATGCGGACATTGACTTCGCCTTCTTCGGCGATTTTCGCCGCGACGAGCTCCGGGGTCTCCACGCCGTAGTCCAAGCGGTTGATCGGAATGTCGCCCGCGACAATCAGATGGTCGCCCGAGCGCGCGACGTCGAACTCTTGCGTGATGTCGTTCGTCTTGCCATGAATAGTCAGCTCGCCGGTGAGCTCCACGGACCCCACAGTGCCGTCCTCCGGAACGCCGGAAACGTCAGCCGGACGCGTGACCTTAAACGTCGCCTCCGGGTACTCGTCCGTGTGGAAGATGCGGCGGCGCACCGACGAGTCGCGCTTGTCGCTGTCGGACGACAGGTGCTGCATGTCGACGGTGATTTCGCCGGCGGTCAGCGTGCCTTCGTCAATGGTCGCGAAGCCTGTGACCCCGCGCGTGGACGCCGACGTGCTGCGGCGCTCGCCCGGCAGCACCTCCTCGAAGGTGAAACCGGCGGACGTGACGTTGTCGCCTGGGCGGTTAGTCACCTCCCAGTCGCCGTCGATGTCCGTCGAGGCGGCCGAAACCTTGTCGGCGGTGATGCCCTCCGTCTTCACGCCGCCGCCCTTAAACAGGGTCATGAGTAGCGGAACCATGGCCACCAGCACCGCCGCGACGATGAAAATGGATACGACAACGATCAGGGTTGTTCGTGTCTTTGCGCTGGTTGCCGCGCTTTTCTCCACCTGGAAATCACCTCAGCCTTTCAAGTTGCTGGGCTAATTCTACTAATTCGTCACAAAGCGGAGCCAAATCGTCAGGCCCCGCGCCCTCCGCGGCCGCCGTGCGGATGTCCTCCGCTGCGCAGCGCAGCGCAAACAAGCGGTCGCGTATCTCGGCCACTTTGTTGCGGTTCAAAATCACCGCATCCTCGTCGACCGACGTGCCGGCTAGCATCGTGCGCTGTTCGTACGCACGCTGCTTGCACGACGGCCCGCAGTACTTCCGTTTCCTGCCGCGACCACGGTTGACGGGGATTTCCTTCCCGCACCATGCGCACACGGCTTGCTTCTTGGTAAGAGCACGTAGTTTATCCGTCACAATTATGCAGTGTATTACAACTGTCGATTACGCAAAAGTAGCCGGGAACAATTCGCGGAACTGCACCGTTATACTGGAGCGACTGAAAACAAACGGGTTGAAAAGGATGGTGAGTGCCATGGCTGATCGAGTTCTTCGCGGAAGCCGCATGGGTGCAGTCAGCTACGAAACGGACCGCGACCACGATCTCGCGCCACGCCAGATGGCGAAGTACCGCACCCCCAACGGCGAGGTGTTCGAGGTGCCGTTCGCGGACGACGCTGAAATCCCCGAGGAGTGGATGTGCAAGAACGGCCAGGTGGGCACCCTCATGGAGGGCGAGGGCGTGGAGTCCAAGCCCGCCAAGCCGCCGCGCACTCACTGGGACATGCTGCGTGAGCGCCGCAGCATCGAGGAACTCGACGTGTTGCTCGAGGAGCGCCTGGAGCAGCTGCGCAAGCGCCGCCGCACCGCCGCCCGCATCGCCAAGGAGCAGCAGCAGGCTAACGAGAGCTAGGTAGCTTTTCGACGGCTAACGCTAGTGCCCGCCCCCGCGAAACTCTCTCGCGGGGGCGGGCACTTCCCCCATTTCGTAGCGCTACTTCTTACGCTTGCCGTCGACGCCCAGCGCGTGGAGCGCCTGGCGGACGGTCTCCTCGCCCAGGTGGATTGCGTCGTTGACGCGGCGGGCGGCGTTGGACTGGACCTTGCCCAGGTTGGCGTTGTCGATTTCGTGCTTGGCCACGGAACCGAACTCGCCGAGCGCGTTGATGATCTGCTCTGGCTCGTCGGCGGCCTTGCGTCGGACGTCGGAAAGCTTCGAGTGCTCCACGGCGTACACCAACTGGCGCACGGTCTCAGAGGTGAAGTCCTTGACAAAGGTGGCCTTGTCCGCCGCACCCCACTTCGTCACCTCGGCCAGCGATGCGGTGGCGAAGCTGGCATCCAGCTTGGACTCGCCGAGCTTGCGGTCCTCAAACGTGATCGGCACCTCGCGGATGTCGAAGCCCAGCTTGTCCACCTTGTGCGCGATCTCCACCTGGAAGATGTAACCCTTCTTTGACAGCGAGTCCAGGTCCAGCTCCTCCAGCACCTCGCGCTTGAAGGCGCGGTAGCCTGCGGTCATGTCCGCCACGTCGGTGCCGAGGGCGACCGAGACGTACTGGTTGCCCAGCTTGGACAAAAGGAACCGCTTCTTCGGCCAGTTGACCACTTCCCCGCCCTCGATGTAGCGGGAGCCGATGGCCAGATCGGCGCCGTCATCCAGCGCGTCGAGAAGCCTGTGCAGCTCCTCCGGCGCGTGGGAGCCGTCGGCATCCATCTGCACCAGCACCTGGTAGTCGCGCTCCAGGCCCCAGTTGAAGCCGGCGCGGTAGGCGGCCAACAGGCCGTCCTTGCCAGTGCGGTGCAACACGTTGACCTCGTCGTGTGCGGCGGCGAGCTCATCGGCCTTCGCGCCGGTGCCGTCCGGCGAGTTGTCGTCAACGACGAGGATGTCCACGGCATCCTTCGTAGCCAGCACGCGTTCGACGATAAGCGGGAGGTTCTCCACCTCGTTGTAGGTCGGAATGATCACCAGAGTCTGGTTGGCCACGGCGCTAATTCTCCTCGTATTTACGCTGTTGTTGTCCGGTAGGAGCATACCCCCGCCCGCTGCGGCGCGCGGACACGGATGCGGCAACCATGAGTGCCGCCCCGGCGACGACCAACAACCACTCCAAAATCTGCCCGAACCGTACCGCGGGCGTCGTGCCGGTGCGCAGCGGAAGCGTCTCCATCAAGTGCGCGGGCTCGAAGATTTCCGTCTGTTGGGACACGTGCCCGTCCGGGTGCACGATCGCCGAGACACCCGAGGTGGCGACAACCACCACTGCCCTGTCGGTTTCGATCGCGCGCATCCGGCTCATCGCCAGCTGCTGGTACGTCATGTCCGTGAAACCGAAGGTGGCGTTGTTCGTCGGCGTGGACAAGATCTGCGCGCCGTCGCGCACTGCCATGCGGTACGCCTCGTCTTCCGCCACCTCGTAGCAGGTGGCCACGCCTACTGGGATGCCGCCCATGTGCACCACGCCGTTGTCGCTTCCGGGCTTGAAGTCGCCCGCCAAGTCCACCAGGTCGGAGAAGTTGCGGAAGAAGTCCCGCATGGGCATGTACTCGCCGAACGGCTGCAGGAAGCGCTTGTCGTGGCGCTCCCCCGGCCCAGTGTCCGGATCGAAGACCACCATGGTGTTGCGGGCGCCGACGTCGTCGCGGGTGAGCGTGCCCACCAGCAGGGGCGTATCGACGCCACGCACCGCCGCGCCCACCAGCGCCTCGGCTTCTTTGTCGGCAAACGGGTTGACGTCGGAGGCGTTCTCCGGCCAGAACACCATGTCCAGCTTTTCTCCGGATTCCTTGGCCTCCTCCGCCAAGCGCAGCGTCTCGTTGACGTGGTTGCTCAGCACCGCCCGGCGCTGCTCGTTGAAGTCCAGGCCCATGCGCGGCACGTTGCCCTGCACGGCCCCTACGCGGGCCTCGTCGACGGTGGAGCTGTCCTTGCCGACGCCGAGGTTGGCGACGAGACCGGCGGCCAACGGCAGGATGATGGCGGCGACGGCGGGGCGGCGCGACGTGGCGTCGAGAAGCGAGATGCACCCAACCGCCACGAACACTGTGGCGGCGGTGACCAGCGCGGGCCCACCCCAGGCCGATAGTGCCGCCAGCGGGCCGTTGATTTGGCCCCACGCCAAGCGCACCCACGCGAACCCGCCGAAGGGCCATGAGGAGCGCACGAACTCAACCGCCAGGTAGACCAGCGGGAACGCGAACGCGCCGAAGCGCCAGCGCGCCACCAACACGCCGAAGGCGCCGGTGGCCAGAGCGTAGAGCGCCATCGTGATCGCCAGCGCGATGTACGGCATGGCTCCGACAAACTCGCCCACCCACGGCAGCAGGAACAGGTAGCAGAACAGGCCGTGGGTGAACCCGAGCAGGGCGCCGAAGCGGGCGGACGGGCGCTCCTGCGCCTCCCCCGCCATGCCCAGCGCCGCGGTGGCGCGCCTAGGCCACGGCATGAGTGTGAGCCACAGCAGCGCGATGCCGGGGACTGCGGCCCACCAGTGGCCGATCGGCTCGTACGAGAGGTAGACCAGCCAGCCGGAGAAGGCCGCGAGGCCGAAACGGAGAAACGCCGGCACTTAACGTGCCCCGCCGGTGCTGTCACCTGGATCCTGCGGGTCCTCGGGGCTGTCCATGCGGTACCACTGCTCGAGCTCGTCGGCCTCGATGACCGGCTCCTGCGGCTGCGCGTCGCCCGGCTGGTTGAAGGAGCCGTAGCTGGTTTGGAACTGGCCCATCGGGGTGGCGTCGTAGACGCGCACGCCGAGGTTCTCAACGGCGGCGCGCGCCCGCTTGGTCATGGTCTTGCGGATCACAGCCCGCGTCGGCCCGAACACCAGCGGCAGGCCGATGAGCGAGGTGACGAAGCCCGGGATGACGGAGAGCGTCCAGCCGCCGATGAGCAGCGCGGAATCTCCCGCGAGTTTGCCCACGCTGGATTGGCCGTGCGCGGCCTGCAGCAGCGAGTTGCGCAGCGCCAAGCTGGCTGCGGCGCCGCCGGCGATCATGAGCACGAAGATGACCAAAAGCGCCCAGCCGACACCGATGGCCTTGGCCACCAGGAAGAATGCGAGCGCTTCGACGAGGAAGTATGCGAGAAGAGGAATCGGCATGGCCACGAGCGTACCTGGCCATACCGCTACCTCGGCATGTGCCTCCACACCGGCCGCGGCACCATGCGCATGATCGCGGCGAGGACAGCCAGGCGCCGCGGAATCCACACCGTGGCGCTCTTGCCGTGCGCGACGGCGTCCACCACCGCGTCCGCGACCACGTCCGGGGTCACCGACATCACTGCCGGTGTCATCCCTTCCGTCATGGAGCCGACGACGAAGCCCGGTCGCGCGAGGATGAGGTTGAGCCCGGTGCCGTGCAACCGGTCCATCAGTCCCTGGCAGAACGCGTCCAAGCCTGCCTTGGTGGAGCCGTAGACGTAGTTGGCGCGGCGCGCCCGCCACCCCGCGATGGAGGAAAACGCGTAGATTTCGCCGCGCGTCATCTCGTCGGCAAGCACCGTGAGCATGCTCACCTGGGCGAGGTAGTCCACCGTGGCGATGCGGGCGGCCTCGCGCTCGTCGCGCTCCGCGAGCTCCTGGTCGCCGAGGATGCCGAACGCGACGATCGCGGTGGTCACCTCGCCTGCCTCGCGGACGGTGCGCCGGTGCGACTCCAACTCGGTGGCGTCGAGGTCGAGCGCGCGCACTGCCGTGGCACCCGCGGCGAGCAATCGCTTCTCGACGTCCTCCAGTCCCCCGCTCCCCCTGGCCGCCAGCACGACCTGGCGGCCCCGGCAGACGCGTGCGGCGATCTCGCTGCCGATGTCGCTGCGTGCCCCGAGTAGGAGCACCGCACCCTGCCCGGACGAGCGAGCCCCGGTGGCGCTAGGCATCGTCGCCGCCCAGCGTGCGGCGGGTGTGGTTGAGCGTCTCGATGCCGCTGGCAGTCATGCGCACGATGTCTTCGATGCGCATGCCCCACTTGCCCGGCACGTAGATGCCGGGCTCGATGGAAAACGCCATGCCCTCGCGCAGCACCACGTCGGAGTCGGCGATGATGAATGGCTGCTCGTGGCCGGAAAGGCCGATGCCGTGGCCGAGGCGGTGCGTGAAGTACTCGCCGTAGCCGGCGTCTGCGATCACGTCGCGGGCGGCAGCGTCGAGCTCGCCGGCGGTGATGCCAGGCTTGGCGGCCTGGCACGCGGCGTCGAAGGCGCGCTCCAGCACCGTGTAGGCCTCGAGGAAGTCCTTCGGCGCCATGTTCGCATCGCCCACGACGTGGGTGCGCGTGCAGTCGGACTGGTAACCGGACGGCAGCGCGCCGCCAAGGTCCACCACCACCGGGTCGCCCTCCTCGAGGACGCGGTCGGAGAAATCGTGGTGCGGGTTGGAGCCGTTGGGCCCGGAGCCGACGATGACGAACTGCACGTTCGCGTGCTCTTCAAGGATCAACGCGTGCAGCTCGTCTGCGATCTCGCGCTCAGTGCGGCCCGGCTGGAGCAGTTCGGCGGCGCGCTCGTGCACGCGGTCGATGGCGGCGCCGGCCTTCTCCAGCTCGGCGACCTCCTCGGCGTCTTTGACCATGAACAGCTCCGCCACCGCGTCTGACGCGAGCTCGGTCTCGGGCACCAGCGCCTGCAGCGCGAAGACGTGGTCCGCGGTCAGCGACGAGCCCAGGCCTACCGCGCCGCTTCCGAGTTTGTCTGCAACTAGCTGGTACGGGTTGTCCCCGTCGCGCCAGCCGACCACCTCGACGTCCGCGGCGCCGTCCAGCCCCAGCGACTGGATGTCCGTCACCGGAGCCACCACGGTGGTGCCGCCTGGCGCGATCACCAGCGCGGTGAGTCGCTCGTGCGAGGAAGTCCAGGAACCGGTGAGGTAGGCGAATTCCGCGCCGGTGCCGATGACCAGCCCGCCCAAACCGCGCTGTTTGACCAGCTCTGCGGCTTGGCTGCGGCGTTCGGTGTACACATCAGAGTCGAATGCAGTCATGTGCGCCATGGTAGATCGCTAGCATCGTTGCCGTGTTGCCTGCCCTGAACCGCACCGTCGCCCGCCTGAGCACACTCGGCGGCGGCTACTGCTCGGGCGCGCTCATCGCCCCCGACATCGTTCTCTCGTGCGCGCACTTCTTCCGCGAACGCCCGCACACGGGGGCGCAGGTGCGTATCGACGGCTCCGTGTTCCCCGTCGACAGCCTCCACCTCGTGCCCGGCACAGACGTTGCACTGGTGCGTCTGCCTGAGAGGATCGATGTCGCCCCGTTCGTGCTCGGGCCGTCGCCGCGCCCGCTTTCGCGCACGCTCACGCTCGGGTTCGGCGGCCAGGCGCGCAGCGTCCAAGCCCGGCCGGGTGTCTACCTGGGAACGCTGCCGGTGTCCTGGTCCAGGAAGCGCGTGACCCAAGTGCGCCCGGCTGGCCTGGTGTACGCCAACCCGCCGGCGGTGAAGGGCGATTCCGGCGGGCCCGTGCTGGCCGGCGGCAAGGTCATCGGGGTCCAGTCGCTCATTCTGGATCCGAGGGGCACCAACCTGCGCATCGCCACCGTGTCGCTGTGGCCGCGGGGGCTCATGCAGCCCCTGCGCCGGCTTTAGTTGCCGATGGCCACCACGCCGCGGCGGATCGCGTCCACTGCCCGGTTGGCGTTGTCCCGGATCTGGTCCGAGTAGCCGGTCTTTTTGATCTGCTCGAGCAAGTCGATCACCTGTCGGCACCAGCGCACGAAGTCGCCGGGGGTGAGCTCTGCGCCCGATTCCGCAGCGGCGGCCAGCGCATAGCCGAGAGGTGCTCCGGCGGTCCACTGGTGGATGGACAGGCAGAACCCGGGATCCGGCAGACGGGTTGCGGGCAGGTTGTGGCGCTGCTCGTCGGAGACCAGCTCGCCGTAGATGCGCATCGTCTCGTTCATTGCGTCGGCCATGGCGTCGGTGGCGGCCTCGGGGCTGCCGCCGGTGGCGCGGCGGTTCTCAAACACGACCATGGAGGCCAAGCCGGCCAACTCGGCTGGGTCCAGCTCGTCCCAAATCCCGCGCTTGAGGCACTGCGCCACCAAGAGGTCGGAGACGTTGTGGATTCGGGATAGGCGCTCGCCTTCGTCGGTGACCTGCGGTTCGCCGTCGTGAAGCTCGACGTAGTCCATTTCCGTGAGCAGGCCGATGATGCGCTCGAAGGTGCGTCCCAGCGAGTCGGTGGAGGTGTCCACGCGCCGTTCCAGCTTGGCCAGAGCGCGCTCCTCGCGCACGATCTCCTCGGCGGTGCGGGCCAGCAGCTCGCGGTCCGCCGCCGGCCAGTCGTGCACCGGGTGGTTGCGGATGGCCTCGCGCAGCGCGGTGATCTTCTTGTTCGGCCGCACCCGGGACTGCTCGCGCAGGCGCTTCGGGGCGTCGAAGTGGCCGCGGTGCAGAAGGCTCGCCACCTTGCGGGCGTGACGACGCGGCTGGTCCTGCATGTGGCGCGGCACCTTGATGCGGCCCACCACCAGCGGCGGGTTCTTAAACGCCGCGGCGTCGATGCGCCCGGACCAGCCACGCTCCGTGGTCACCCAGGGGCGCGGGTCGTGCGGCTTGCCCGCGGGCTGCACCACGGCGGCGAGCTCCGGCTTACGCTTGCTCGGCAGCGCGATGACCTGGCCCACCTGCAGTGAGCCGAGGATCTTGATCGTCTCGGTGCGGCGGCTGTCCAGGTGGTCGCGCCGTGCCTGCTTCTCCTCCTCAGACAGGTCCCGGCGCAGTTGCGAGTACTCAACCAGCTCGGAGGCTGCGTCGTCGCTAGGCGGAGCGAACGCGGAGATGTCGCGCTCGAGCTTGGTGCGCAGCGAGCGCACCTTCTGCTGCAGCCGTTCGATGTCGCGCACCTCGCCGACCACCGAGCGGTCCGTCTGGAACTGGGCGAAGGACTGCTCGATAAGGCGGATGGAGTCGTCGAAGCCGTTCATGGCCAGCATGTTGATGGCCATGTTGTAGCCGGGCTGGAACTGGGAGATCAGCGGGTAGGTGCGCGTGGACGCCAGCCCCGCCACCTGGTGCGGGTCCATCGCGGGCGCCCACTGCACCACGGCGTTGCCGATGTGGTCGATCCCGCGGCGTCCTGCGCGGCCGGTGAGCTGGGTGTACTGGCCCGGGGTGAGGTCCACGTGGGCCTCGCCGTTGAACTTGACCATCTTCTCCAGCACCACCGTGCGAGCCGGCATGTTAATGCCCAGCGCCAGCGTCTCGGTGGCGAAGACGACCTTGACCAGCCCGCGGACGAACAACTGCTCCACGATGTGCTTGAACGCGGGCAAAAGCCCCGCGTGGTGCGCGGCGAACCCGCGTATCCAGGCGGTGCGCACCTGGCGGAAGTTCAGCACCTCCAGGTCCTCTTTGGGGATACCGTCCACGCCTTCGTCGATAATCTGCTCGATCTCCGCGCGCTCCTCGGGCGTGGTCAGTTCCTTGCGCGAGCGCAGGCATTGGAACAGCGCGCCGTCGCAGCCCGCGCGGGAGAAGATGAACACGATCGCCGGAAGCATGTCCTGGCCCTGGAGGGCGGAGACAACCTCGGGCCGGCCGACGGGGCGCACCTTGTCCTGGCCGCGCGAACGTCCGCTGCGCGAGCGGGAGCGAAAGCCCCTCCCCTCCTCGAAGTCGCGGCGGCCCTCGTCGGAAGAGCCCGCCTCGATGCGCTCGATGGCGTGCTCGAGGCTGCGGTTGACCCGCCCGTCTGTGCCCGGCTCGAACAGCGGAAACATCTTGCGGCCAACCATCATGTACTGGCTCAGCGGCACGGGGCGGTGCTCGGAGACGATGACTTCGGTGTCGCCTCGGACCGCGTCGAGCCATTCGCCGAACTCCTCGGAGTTGGACACGGTGGCGGACAGGCCGATCAGGCTGACGGAATCGTCGAGGTTGAGGATGATCTCCTCCCACACCGCACCCCGGTCGCGGTCCGCCAGGTAGTGGATCTCGTCCATCACCACATGCGTGAGCCGATCCAGCTGGGGCGACTCCGCGTACAGCATGTTGCGTAAGACCTCGGTGGTCATCACAACGATCTCGGCAGAGCCGTTGATGCTGGTGTCGCCGGTAAGCAGACCCACCGCATCTTCGCCGTGCTCGGCGACTAAGTCGTGGTACTTCTGGTTGCTCAGCGCCTTAATCGGCGTGGTGTAGAAGCACTTCGTGCCGCGGTGCAGAGCGAGCGCGACAGCGAACTCGCCGACGATAGTTTTGCCCGAACCGGTGGGCGCGCACACCAGCACGCCGCGGTCCTGCTCCACCGCCTGGCAGGCCTGGAGCTGGAAGTCGTCGAGGGCAAACGGCTTCGCCTCGGCGAACTCCCGCAGAAACGAAGTACCAGGATCGGGGGAAAGCATGCCCCCTACAGTACGTCCCGGAAATCTGCTCCGCCCGCGTAGCCCCGCGGCGAGGAATTCTGCTGAGCTTCCGGCGCGCGCTGCACCGGAGCCGGGCGCTCAATCGGCTCCGCACCGATGCTGCTGGCGCGGCCCACTGGCGTCGGCGCCTCAATCGGGCCGGAGGCTTCCTCGTCGTCCAGATTCATCCACTCAGGGCGCACGCGCTTTTGCTTGCGGTCGTTCCAACGGCAGAACTGGAAGGCCATCTCCACCAGCAGGCAGATGGAGATAGCCAGCGCCACCATGGAGAACGGGTCCTGGCCCGGCGTCATCACCGCAGCAAAAATGAAAATACCGACAATGATAATCCGGCGCTTGTCTTTGACGTGCTCGTAGCGCAGGATGCCCAGCAGGTTGAGCATGATAATGATCAGCGGCACCTCGAAGCTCACGCCGAAGATGACGATGAGCGCGAGGAGGAAGTTGTAGTACTCCCCTCCTGAAAGCGCCGCAATCTGGACCTCGGAGCCCATGGACATGAGCACATACAGGCCCTTGTCCAGGACGAAGTACGCGAGCAGCGCACCGGAGACGAACAGCACAACCGCGATGGTGACGAAGCTGAACGTGTAGCGGCGCTCGTTCTTATGCAGGCCCGGGGTGATGAAGTTCCAGATCTGCGCCAGCCACACCGGGGACGACAGCACAAGGCCTGCCAGAGCGCCTACTTTCAGGCGCAGCATGAACATCTCAAACGGGTTAGTGGCCAGCAGGCGGCATTCGCCGTCGCCGGTGAAATCCGCCCTAAGCTCGGGCGGCAGGTTGCAGTAGGGGCCGCGGATAATCTCGCCCAGCGGCATCATGCGCGGCGGGGCGGTCTGGTACCAGATGAACCCGATGATGGTGCCGACCACAATGGCGGCCAGCGAGATGATGACGCGGCGGCGCAGCTCCTGCAGGTGCTCCACCAGCGACATCTCGCCGGTAGGGTTCTTCTGTTTCTTCGGCCTCTTGGGGGTTTTCGTGCGTGCCATCAGGCAGACTTAGCGCGGATTGTTCTCCGGGCGCTCCCAGAAGTCCGCCTCCTGGGCAGCGCTGCGGGTCTCCTGCGTCGGCGCGGCGTCGATTTGACGCTGCTGCGCCGGGGTTTCCGCCCCGTCTTCGTTGCGCATCTCCTTGACCTCGGACTTGAAGATGCGTGCGGAGCGACCCATGGAACGCGCTAGGTCCGGCAACTTGTTTGCGCCGAACAGCAGCAGCACGACGAAGATGACGATAATGAGCTCGGTCCATCCAATGTTTGGCATGGGTTGTCCTTTCCGAAAACGGTCTAACGCGCAGATTAGTCTAACGCCTCGAGCCCGCGATGCACGCGGGACATGGCCTCGTCGGCGAGTGCTGCTGGTTCGACGATGCGCACCCGGTCCGCCTGGCTCAGGCAGAAGCGCACTAGCCAGTCGTCGCTGCCGTAGCGCATGGTCGCGGGGATCCACTCCCCTGCCGGTTCAGCGCCTTCTTGGTCTTCCTCCGTAGGTTCCTCCAGCTCGATCTCCCAGTAGTCCGCCAGCCACGTGGCCTCCGGGTGGATCAGCAACTTCGCTTGTGCTCGATCGGCCATGCCGAACGGGTCCGCTGGGTCAAAGTCAGTGTCGAAGTCGGTGGCGTCCGAAGGGGCGTCGAGAAGCTCGGCGCGTTGAATCCTGTCCAGGCGGAACGTTCGCATCTCCCCGTTGTGCGCGGCGTGGAGGTAGGTGGCGCCGGACTGGTGGAACAAGCCCGCGGGGTCGACCTCGCGCTCGGTGACGGTGTCCGAGGACGCCGAGTAGTACGTGATGCGCAGCTTGCGCTTGGCGGCGAGCGCTTCGGCGACAGTCCCGGCAACGCCGGCCTCACCGGTATGCTCCGCGTCGCCGACCGCCTGCGATGTGGTCACCGCGCGGATCTTCTCGGCGGCGGTGCGCACGGCGCGGCCGTCCACGAGCCCCGGCATGGTCTCCAGGGAATCCAGCAGGATCAACAGCGCGCTGGCCTCTGCGGGCGACAGGCGCAGCGGCGTGGTCATCCCCTGGTCGTCTTTGATGTTGACGCCCTTCCAGGAGTATTCGAGGTCGATCATCTCGCCCGGCCCGGTGCCCACGCCGGAAAGGAACAGCAGCTCGAAGTCGTCGCGCACCTGCATCGGGTCCGCGCCCAGGTCGCGGGCGATTTCCATCGGGGTCAGCCCCGGGTGGTTCGAGGAGTAGGCCAACAGGTTGAGCAGGCGCACCACGCGCTCTTGGCGCTTGAAGTCCACAGCCATCAGTTCCCCCCTTCCAGTGCGGTGCGCAAAAGCTTGACGACGTCCTCACGGACCTCCGCCGGCTCCACCGCGAGCACGTTTCCGGCGAGGCTAGCGATGGTGCGCACGGCCCAGTCGCGGTCCACGCCACGCAGCGTGATGGTGTCCATCTCCCCTCCCGCGCCGACTTTGGAGGCGCGGGAGCCGCGCTGGGCGAGTTCCTCGCCGGTGCCGGGGGTGACTGTGACGGTGGCGTCGATAAGCTCGCCGCGCAGTGTTTCCTCCACCAGCGCCTGCAGGTCGCCCGCGCGTTCGTGGAACGCGTCCGAGTGGCGCACTTTCTTCAGCTTGGAGATCTTTTTGAGGCGGAACACGCGCACGTCGTCGCGGTCGATGTCGTAGCCGACGAAGTAGGCGCGGTTGTTCAAGGACACCACGCCCCACGGGTCGGCGACGCGGCGCTCCGGGTCCTTGCCGGGGGCGCGGACGAAGTCGAAGGAGATGCGCTGCTTGGCCTGCACGCACTTCACGATGGCGCGCAGTGTGTCGGGGCGCAGCTGGAAGATGTCGTTGGACACGTTCATCAGCGCTGGCGCGTCCATGGAGCGCGTCGCTCCGGACGCGGCGAGCTTGGTCCAGCCGGAGCGGGCGAATTCGCCGAGCGAACCCGGCTTGCTCAGGTCCGCGGCGAGGCCCACCACGGAGGCCTCCTCGGCGGTGAGGTCCACGGCCGGCAACTCGTAGAGGTCCTTGACCACCCACACTTCGCCGTCCTGGTAGCGCGCGGGCACGCCGAGGTCGCGCAACTCGCGCACGTCGCGCTCGATGAGGTGGGTGGCGGCGTCGCGGGAGCGGCCGCCGTAGCCGTCCACGTGCTTTTGCACCCAGGCCACGTCGCGTTTGGCGGGTGAGGCCAGCAAGGCGAACGTGAGCCCGACTTGGCGCACGACCATGTCGTTGTCGTTGGCCACCGCGACCTACCCTTCTTCGGTTTCCTGCGCCCGCACCCAGCTGATGAGGTCGGCTGCGGCGTCGTCCGCGGTGGCGAACGGGTCCTGCAGCTCCACCGTGCGGGGTTCCGGGCGGTTGACCTTCAAGTGCACCCAGTCGACATTATGCGCAAGGCCCCGCTCGCGCACGGCGGAAAGGAACTCGCCGCGGATGGCGGCTCGCGTAGTCGCTGGCGGGTTGTCCACCGCCACCTTGATGGCGGCGTTGTCGATCCACCGCGCCGCGAGCCCCTTGCGCTCCAGCACGTAGAACAGGCCGCGCTCGGGGTTGATGTCGTGGTAGGTCAGGTCGATCTGGGCGAGCTTCGGGTGGTCCCAGCCGCAGCCGAGCCGGTCTTTGAACTGGGTAAGCAGTTTGCGCTTGATCACCCAATCGATCTCCGTGTCCACGCCGGAGAAGTCCTGCGTGGCAATGGCGTCGAGCACGCGGGACCACAGGTCCACCACGCGCGCCATCTCCTCGTTCGGCGTGCCCTCGTCCGGGCGTTGTTCAAGCCAGCGCTTCGCGGCCTCGAGGGTGCGCTGCTGCACCTCGAGCGCGGTGACGGTGCCGCCCGCTGCAAGGTTGAGTTCGGTGGCACCCGTGGGGTCGGCGGCGATGTCGCGGATATGCGCGATCGGGTCTGCGAGCTCCATGTCCGGCAAGTCGAAGCCGGCCTCCAGCATTTCGATGACCAGCAGCATCGAGCCGACTTTCAGCGCGAACGTGGGCTCGGACATGTTGGAGTCGCCCACGATCACGTGCATGCGGCGGAAGCGGTGGGAATCCCCGTGCGGCTCGTCGCGGGTGTTGATGATCGGCCGGGTGCGCGTGGTGGCCGACGAGACACCCTCCCACACCTGGTCCGCGCGTTGGGAGATGACGAACTTGTCCCCCGCGATCTTGCCCGCGCCGCAGATCAGCTGACGCGTGATCAGAAACGGCAGCAGTTGTTGCCCGAAGGACTTCAACGCGAGCTCGCGGCTGATCAGGTAGTTCTCGTGCGCGCCGTAGGAGTTCCCGCGCGAGTCCACGTTGTTTTTGAACAGGTAGGTCGAACCCGTAAACCCGACGTTACGCAGCGCCTCGTCGCACTGCTGTGACAACTGGTGGAAGATCCGCTCCCCCGCCTTGTCGTAGGCCAGAAGCTGGCTCAGCGAGTCGCACTCCGCGGTCGCGTACTCCGGGTGCGAGCCCACGTCCAGGTACAAACGCGAAGCGTTGGCGGTGAATACGTTGGAACTGCGGTGCTGCGCGACCACCGGGCGAAACAGGTAGCGCGCCACCTCTTCGGGCGTGAGCACCTGGCGCGAGCCGTCGTAGGCGGCCACGCCGAACTCTGTTTCCACGCCCATCACGCGGCGCGGGTAGCTGGTTGCCAGCTTACTGCCCGCCCTTCTGCACAAACGACTTCACAAACTCCTCCGAGTTGGAGTCCAACAGCGCGTCAATCTCGTCGAGCAGGTCGTCGGTGCCGGAGGTATTGATCTGGGCCTGGCCGGCAGATTCCGCGGCGACGTCCTCGCCGTGGTTGTCCCCGCCGCCACCGGAAGCGTGTGTCTGTTGCGTAGCCATAGATGCAACCTTAGCGCTCTGGAGCCAGCCCCAGGCCGGAAAGCAGCTCGCGTGTTGCCGCGGATGTTTCGATCAACTCCCCCACGTCCGCCTTGGTGTGGCTGCCCACAAGATCCAGCGGCACCCGGTAGAGCTGCCCGTCCACGGTGAACAGCATGGACTGCCAGTTCGAGGCCGTTAAGTCCTCGGCGAACTTCTCGCCGGCGCGTCCCCGGAAGTAGGCGCGGGTGTCCTCCGGCGGGTGCACCGCGGCACGCGCGATCTCCTCAGCGCTAACCATTGTGCGCATCGCTCCCTTGCGCACCAGCGCGTGGTACAGGGACGTCTTTGGATCGATGTCCGCGTACTGCAAGTCAATCGCCTGCAACTTCGCCTGGGTTGCGCCGCGCTGCTCAAACCTGCGCACCAGCGCCCACTTCGCCGTCCAATCCAGCCGGTCGGCGGTGGACAGCGGGTCGCGCTCGAGATCGTCGAGGACCTCGCCCCACATCTTGAGCGCTAGCTTATCGACGTCACTGCGCCCCTCGCACCCAGCCCTGTATTCACGGAGGATGGAGATCGCTGACAACCTTTGGCCGTCGAGAAGCTCAAGCTCGTATTGCAGCGTGGGGTCGTGGCTGACTGCCTTGATGTCCTCCACCGGGTTTTTCAGGCGCAGGTGCGAGAAATCCACGCCGGACTCAATCGCGTCGAGCACAAGCGAGGTCATGCCGAGTTTGAGGAAGTTGGAGAACTGGCTCATGTTCGCATCGCCCACGATGACGTGCAGGCGGCGGAAATCCTCCTCGGGCGCGTGCGGCTCGTCGCGCGTGTTGACGATGCCGCGGTTGAGCGTGGTCTCCAGCGAAACCTCCTGCTCGAAGTAGTCCGCGCGCTGGGAGATTTGGAAGCCCGGCTCCTGCGACTCCTGGCCGATGCCGACCCGGCCCGCGCCGATGATGACCTGGCGGGTGACGAAGAACGGGATCAGCGCCTGGGTGAGGTTCTCGAAGTTGGTGTGGCGCGAGTACAGGTAGTTCTCGTGGCTGCCGTAGGAGCGGCCCTTGCCGTCGACGTTATTTTTGTAGAACTTCAGTGGCGGGCACGGCTCGTGCTTGGCCAGCACGGAGACCTGCTGCTCCCACAGCTCGCCTATGCAGGCGGCGGCGTCGTTGAGGACGATGTCGCCGGCGGCATCGTAGACCATGGCGTCGAAGGCGTTCGAGCACTCCGGGCTGGAGTACTCCGGGTGCCCGTGGTCGACGTAGTAGCGCGCGCCGTTGGTGGTGACCACGTTGGCCACCCCGATCGCGTTTGCGTCCACAACCGGCACGCTGCGGTAGCGCTGCAGGTTGAAGCCGCGGGCGTCTTTCAGCGGGGCTTCTTCCGCATAGTCCCAGCGGGTGCGGGCCTGGGTGCGCAGCGCCGCGTAGGCAACCACCGCGTGCGTGGAGGTGACCAGGGGGCTGATCTGCGGGTTGTCCGGGCAGGTGATGCCGTACTCCGTCTCGGTTCCCAAGTAACGCGTCATAGATGTCGAGCCTACAGGCGCGCCCACGTTTGGAAGATAATGCGATCAGACGTATTTTATTTGAGTATGACTTCCGTAACATCGCCCGGTGCGGCCGCGCCGCAGACCGAGCGCAAATTCTTCGGCCAGCCCTGGGGGCTGGCCAACCTCTTCGGCATTGAGCTGTGGGAGCGCTTCAGTTTCTACGGCATGAACGCGCTGCTGGGGTACTACATGTACTACTCCACGACTGAAGGCGGTCTCGGCATCGACGAGCCCACGGCGTTAAGCCTGGTTGGCGCATACGGTGGCTTCGTCTACATGATGGCACTCGTCGCCTCTTTCGTGGGCGACCGGATCCTCGGCGCGGAGCGCACCCTTTTCTACTCGGCGATCTTGGTCATGATCGGCCACGCCGTGCTCGCCCTCGTTCCGGGCGCCACAGGACTCGCCATCGGCCTGGTGTGCATCGGCATCGGATCCGGCGGCGTGAAGACGGCGACTCAGGTGGTGCTCGGCGACCTGTACACACGCGAGGACCCGCGCCGCGACGCAGGCTTTTCCATCTTCTACATGTCCGTCAACATCGGCGGTCTGCTCGGCCCCTGGCTTACGGGCTTAGTGTGGGGGCAGGCAGGCTTCCACTGGGGCTTCGGCCTGGCCGCCATCGGCATGGCAATCGGCCTGGTGCAGTACATACTCATGCGTAAATCCACCATCGGCGCCGCCGGTGCCGAGGTTCCCAACCCGCTGCCGCGGTCGAAGTGGGCACCCGTCGGTTTCAGCGCGCTGGCAGTTGCCGCGATCATGGTCGGTCTGCTCACCACGGGCATCCTGCCGTTGGGCTTGCTGAGCTGGGTCGTCTTCGCCATCGCCCTTGCCGCGACGGTCATCCTGCTGTGGGAGATGTTCACCTCCGACAAGGTCACCGCCCACGAGAAGTCGCGCCTGACCGGCTACATCCCACTGCTCGCCGGCTCCGTGGCGTTCTTCGCCATCTTCCAGTCCCAGTTCACCGTGGTGGCGCTGTACACCGACCAGCGCGCGAACCTGGACTTCTTCTGGACTGAGCTCGAGCCCTCGCAGGTGCAGTCCTTCAACCCGCTGTTCATCATCATCTTCGCCCCGATCTTCGCCACCATGTGGACGAAGCTGGGCGAGCGCCAGTGGGCGTCTGCCACGAAGTTCGGCGTGGCCAACATCATCATCGGCCTGTCGCTGTTCATCTTCCTGCCGTACGTGGGCAAGGGCGAGAACTCCACCCCGCTCGCAGTGCTGGTGCTGATTCTGTTCCTGTTCACCATGGGTGAGCTCCTGTTGTCGCCGGTCGGCAACTCGCTGGCCACCAAGGTCGCACCGGTGGCGTTTAAGTCGCGCCTGTTCGCGGTGTGGCTGATGTCCGTATCCATGGGTACCGCGCTATCCGGCGTCCTCGGCTCGCTGTACAACCCGAACGACGCGACCGCGGAGCGCACCTTCTTCCTCACGCTGTCCGCGATCACTATCGTGCTCGGGTTGGTGCTTATCGCGATCAGCCGTTGGGTCGTGCGCAAGTTTGGGGACGTGCGCTAGGCGGAGCTTGCGTCGCAAAGCTAAAGCTCGTTACTCGCACCTCGTCTATCAAAAACGAGGTGCAGGTAACGAGCTTTACGCGTTGAATGCCCTACCAGCCGCGCTCGGCCAGGCGGTGCGGCGCGGGAAGGTCGGCGACGTTGATGCCCACCATCGCCTCGCCCAGGCCGCGGGAGGCCTCGGTGACCACCGCGATGTCGTTCCAATTCTTCGTTGCCCTGACCACGGCCTTCGCGCGGGCCTCAGGGTTACCGGACTTGAAGATGCCGGAGCCGACGAACACACCGTCCGCGCCGAGCTCCATCATGAACGCGGCGTCCGCCGGGGTGGACACGCCGCCGGCGACCAAAAGCGGCACCGGCAGCTTGCCGTTCTCCGCCACCTGCGCGACCAGCTCGTACGGCGCCTGCAGCTCCTTGGCTGCGACGTAGAGCTCGTCGCGGTTGTTGGCCCAAATGGCCTGCAGCGCGGCGATCTCGCTGGTGATCTTGCGGATGTGCTTGGTGGCCTCGGAGACGTCGCCGGTGCCGGCCTCGCCCTTGGAACGGATCATGGACGCGCCCTCGTTGATGCGGCGCAGCGCCTCGCCCAGGTTGGTCGCGCCGCAGACGAACGGCACGGAAAAGCCGCGCTTGTCAATGTGATTGACGTAGTCAGCGGGGCTGAGCACCTCGGATTCGTCGATGTAGTCCACGCCCAGGTGCTCGAGGATCTTCGCCTCCACCACGTGGCCGATGCGGGCCTTGGCCATGACCGGGATGTCGACGGTCTCGATGATGCCCTCGATGAGGTCCGGGTCGGACATGCGGGCGACACCACCCTGGGCGCGGATATCGGCAGGCACGCGCTCCAGCGCCATGACGGCGGACGCGCCGGCGTCCTCGGCGATCTTGGCCTGCTCGGGCGTGACCACGTCCATGATCACGCCGCCGATGAATTTCTGGTTCAACTCTTCTGTTTGATGCATACCGCTTAGTCTGCCTCGAGAACTGGTAGATTCCAAGTGCCAGTTCCATTTAGTTTCTTTGGACCAGTTGATGCTGCTGCATGTCTCCCGCGACCACCCAACGCCCATCCCCGCGCAGATCGCCGCGGGCATTCGCGACGCCGTTGCCACAGGCGCACTTTCGCCTAACGACGCCATCCCGTCCACCCGCGCCCTCGCCGAACAACTCGGCGTCTCCCGCGGCAGCGTGGTGACCGCCTACGACCAGCTCGAGGGCGAGGGCTACCTTCTGACCAGCCAAGGCGCACCGACGCGGATCCACCCGGACCTCACCGTCGCCACGCTCCTGCCCGAGCCCATCGCCGACACGCCTGCCCGCACAACCCCGAAGGCCCGAATCTCCCTGAAGCCCTCGCCCGGCAGCGCGGGCACCATCCGCCCCGCAACCTGGCGTAAGGCGTGGCGTGAGGCAGCCGCGGAGCCCGGCAATTCCGTGGACAAGTCCGGCGAGCCCGAGCTGCGCCACGCCGTGGCCGAGCACCTCCGGCTCGCACGAAGCATGCGCGTGTCCCCGGACCAGATTGTGGTCACCGGCGGCTCCCGCGAGGGACTCATGTGCATCCTCTTTGCGCTTGGTCCAAACCTGCGCGTGGGCGTGGAAGACCCCGGGCACCCGGGACTGCGGCGCGTGATCCCGCTCGGCGGCCACGAGGTCGTGGAATGCGCCACGGACACCGACGGCGTCGTGGTGAACGCCCTCCCCGACTCTCTCGACGCCCTGCTGGTCACCCCGTCGCACCTTTACCCCTTCGGCGGCGCCATGCCCGCCGCCCGCCGCGTGGAGCTGCTTGAGTGGGCCGCGCGCACCAACACCGTGGTGATCGAGGACGACTTCAACACCGAGCTGCGCTACCGCATCTCCCCGCAGCCGGCGCTGTCCTCGCTGGCCACCCGCGCGGACGTGCTCACCCTCGGCACGTTTTCCACGCTGCTGTCCCGCGAACTCGCCGCGGGCTACGTTGTGGCCTCGCCGGCAACGGCCGAGGCGTTGCGCGAGGTCCGCAGCGTCCTAGGCATGCCGGTTTCGTCTGTCACCCAGCGAGCCATTGCGCATTTGCTTAACGACGGCGTCGCCCGCCACGCATCCCGCGCCGTCCACCGCGGGCTGGCGCAACGACGCGAGGTGCTGAACGAGCAGCTTGTCCCGCTGTTCGATGGGGCCCGACTCGCTCCCGGCGACGGCGCGGACCTCACGGTGCGTTTCGGCACCCGAGAAGATCGGGACGAGTTTGAAACGCGTCTGCTTGAGGCCGGTATCGAATCCGGGCACGAATCCACTTTGTGGACCAACAGCGGCGACGGCTTAGTGCTGAGCTTCGCGCACCTCAACGCCAGCGATTTCGATGTCGCTGTCGACACTGTTGCCCAGACGCTCACTACCCTGGGCCGAGCCCAGACGTGAAGCGAAAGAGAGAACGGATATGGACGAGACAACAAGCTTTGCGAGTCAACACTTTGACGTCGTTGTCGTCGGTGGCGGATTCGCAGGGACCGCGGCAGCGATCAATCTCGCGCGAGCGAACCGGAAGGTATGCCTCGTGGACGCGGGTACGCCTAGGAACCGCAACAGTGAGCACATGCACGGCGTGATCGGTCTCGACGCAGCGAATCCCTCCGCACTGCTTGCCCGCGGCCACGCCGAGTTCGTGTCGTACGGGGGTCTACTTATCGACGGACGCGTAGAAAGCCTAGAGCACATGGCCACGGGCGATTGGTCCGTGAAGCTCGCGATAGGCGAAGCCTCCACGGCTTCGCAAGTGCTGGTTGCAACCGGAATCACGGATGTGCTTCCCGAAGTGCCTGGGTTGAGCGAGATGTGGGGAACCCGAGTCTTTCACTGCCCCTACTGCCACGGGCACGAAGTCAACAGCAAGAACCTCGGTGTCGTCGGAGGCAAGAACCCAGGGTTCACCACCAGGATCGCAACGTTGCTGACCAAGTGGGCATCCAGTGTCACTCTTTACTCCAACGGGACGGACCTGAGCCCAGAGCAGCGCGAACGCCTTGAACAGCGTGGAGTAGCTCTCGTCGTCGATGAGGTATCGCGAGTTTCACCAGCCACTGACGACGACCACGCCGTCGAGATCACCACTGGCTCCGGGCCGATTCGCTATGAAGCCTGCTTCACCGGTCCGGAGTTCAAACCGAACGACAAACTCCTCCGGGATGCTGGCTGCACTGTTGCAGATGGCTGGGTCCAGGTTGAGGGAGGCAAGACCTCGCAGCCTGGACTGTGGGCGGTCGGCAACGTCGTTAGCTCGCCGGATCAGGTCTCTCAAGCGCTCGGATCGGGTGCCGCCGTGGCTATCGCCATCGACCAGCATCTCTTCGACCAGAACTAGACGACGGAAAGCGAGCCGTTTACCCGATGACCTCCGCGGCAACGACGCGCTTGCCGTGGCGGCCGGTGATGCGTGCCCACTCGTCGGGATTGGCGGTGTTCGGCATGTCCTCACTCTCGTCCTGCTCGGCGCGGACAGCCTGGCGCAGGTGCTCTTCGGTCAGGCCCGCGGTAGATACGCCCGAGAGGTGGTCCTTGATCGCCAACTTCTTGGCGCGGTCCACCACGTTGGCGATCATCGCGCCGGAGACGAAGTGGTGGTAGTGCAGGGTTTCGGCGGAGCCGTCGACAAGCTCTAAGCGTACAAAGGGGCGCGGGGCGAACATGGCGTCGGCGGTGGCGTCGATAAGCACCTCGCGCGGGGATGCAAGCGGGACCTCGTCGGTGATGTAGCGCGCGAGGATGTCTTTGGCCTCGTCCTTGTTGGGGCGGGAGACGCGGATTTTGATGTCCAGGCGGCCCGGGCGCAGGATGGCCGGGTCGATGAGTTCCTCGCGGTTGGTCGCGCCGATGACGATGACGTTGGCGATGTCCTCCACGCCGTCGATCTCGGTGAGCAGCTGTGGCACCACCGTGGTCTCCATGTCGGAAGAGACGCCGGAGCCGCGGGTGCGGAAGATGGATTCCATCTCGTCGAAGAAGACGATCACCGGGTTGCCTCCGGCGGCGAGTTCGCGGGCGCGCTCGAAGATCAGGCGGATGCGGCGCTCGGTTTCGCCGACGAACTTGTTTAAAAGCTCGGGGCCCTTGACGTTGATGAAGTGCGCCTGTCCCCCGTCGCCGATGCGCTGCGACAGCGAATTCGCCACCGCCTTAGCGATGAGCGTCTTGCCGCAGCCGGGCGGGCCGTACAGCAGCAGGCCCTTTGGAGGGCGCAGGTCGTAGGCCTGGTAGAGCTCCGGGTGGGAAAACGGCAGCTCCACCGAATCCTGGATGGTCTCGATCTGGGAGGCCAAACCGCCGATGTCGGCGTAGGTGACATCCGGGACATCGTCGAGGGAAAGCTGATTGACCTCCGTTTTTGCGATGCGCTCAAACGCGTAGCCGGCAGACGCGTTGACTAGCACCGTGTCGCCGGCGCGGGCGGCTTCGCGCAGCGGCTCGGCGAGCATAACGATCGATTCCGCGCCCTGCTGGTCCGCCACAATCGCGCGGTCCACGCCGACGCGCTCGACCATGGTGGCGAGCTGCCCGGTGGGGTCGAACCCGCAGGTCTCCACCACGATCGTGCCTTCGCCAAGACGCACCAGCGTGCCGGGAACCAGCTTGGAGGGATCCACCAGCGGCGACACCTTCAGCCGCATCCGCCGGCCGGTGGTGTGTACCTCGGCCTCGCCGTCGCGTGGGGCGGGTGCGAGGTAAATCCCGTACGTGGATGCCGGCTCGTTGAGTTCCTCGACTTTCGCGTACAAGTCGTTGAGCTTATCGCGGCTGACTTTCAGCAGCTCAGCGAGCTTCTCGTTGCGCGACCCGAGATCGCGGTTCTTGCGCTTGAGCTCGCGCAGCTCCGGTCCGAAGGCATCGTCGTGGATTTCAGGCATACGTTCGAGCCTACATAGGAGCGGGAGGCTTATCGACGAGCTTTGCGCTGCGGCCGCGGCGGCGTCACCCCGTCGGCAAGCCGGCGCGTCCACACGAGGAATGCCGTGTGGGCGTTCATGCGGTGCTCCGGGCGCGTGGCAAGGCCGTCGACCTTCCACTCGCGCAGCAGGGTTTCCCACGCGCGCGGCTCGGTGAAGCACTTCGCCTCGCGGATGGCCTCCATGATGTTCATCAGCTGCGGCACCGTGGCCACGTACGTCATGAACACGCCGCCCGGGATGAGCACGTTTTTCACGGTGTCGATGAAGTGCCACGGCTCCACCATGTCCAAGATGACGCGGTCGACCTGGCCGTCCAAGTCTTCCGGGGTGACTTCGCCGAAGTCGCCGAGGCGCGGGGTCCACCACTCCGGCTCGCCGCCGAAATAGTCGGCGACGTTGTCTTTGGCGAACGCAAGGTGGTCGTCGCGGATCTCGTAGGAGTAGACGTGGCCCTCCGGGCCCACCGCGCGCAGCAGCGACATGGTCAACGCGCCGGAGCCGGCGCCCGCCTCAAGCACGCGCGCGCCCATGAAGATGTCGCCCTCGACCAGAATCTGGGCGGCGTCCTTCGGGTAGATCACCGCGGCGCCGCGCGGCATGGACAGCACGTGGTCCACCAGCAGGTGGCGGAAGCACAGGTAGTCGGAGCCGAGCGTCGACTTCACCACGGTGCCCTCGTCGGCGCCGATGATGTCGTCGTGGCTGACTATGCCCTTGTGCGAGTGGAACTGCCCGCCCTCTTTGAGCTCGATGGTGAAGTGGCGGCGCTTCGCGTCTGTGAGCTGCACCTTGTCGCCTGGCTGGAACGGTCCCGAATACATGGCGGTAAGTATGCCCTACTGCGCGGCCGCATAAAAAGCCGTCAGCGCGCGCACGAAGTAGTCCATGTCGTCCACGCCGCACAGCTCGCGCGCGGAGTGCATGGACAACAGCGGCACGCCGACATCCACCGTGGGAAGGCCCAGGCGTGTCGACGAAATCGGCCCGATGGTGGACCCGCACGGCACCGCGTTGTTGCCCACGAACGTCTGGTGCGGCACGCCCGCCGCGCGGCAGGCCAGGATCCACTCCGTCTCCGTGGCAGCGTTGGAGGCGTAGCGCTGGTTCGCGTTGATCTTCAGCACCGGACCCTTGTTCACCAGCGGGTGGTGGGTGGGGTCGTGCTTGCCCGGGTAGTTCGGGTGCACCGCGTGGGCCGCATCGGCGGAGACCTGGATGGAGCCCGCGATGATCTCGGCCGGGTCGCCGAAGCCTTGCGCCACCTTGGTCAGCACGCGCTCTAGCAGCGGCCCGCCGGCGCCGGCGGTGGACGCGGAACCTACCTCCTCATGGTTGAAGGCCGCCAGCACCAGGATGTCTTGCGCCTCGTCCTTCGCCGCGAGCATCGCCTCCAGGGAGGCCCACACACTGGTGAGGTTGTCCAGGCGTCCCGCCGCGAGCAGGTCGCCGATGACCTCGCCGCGCTGAGCGTCGGCGGTGATCAGTTCGTGCGCCACGATGTCCTCGGCGCTGATGCCCGCGGACTCCGAGGCCAACTCCAGCAGCGGACGGTCCACGCCCAGGATGGGTTGGGTGTGCACCTGGCGGTCAATCTCCGGAACGTCGCCGCGGTAGAGGTGGATGGCCAAATTCGGCACGCGCGCGATCGGGCCGGTATTCACCAGGTGCTCGGTGCGGTCCGCGGTGACCACGCGGCCGACGAACGTGAGGTCGCGGTCGAACCAGCTGGCCAGAATCGGCCCGCCGTAGACCTCCACGGCCACCTGGCGGAAGCCTTCGCGCACCACGTCAGGGTCCGGCTTGGCCATCAGCCCCGGCGAATCGGTGTGGGAGCCGACCACCCTGAAACGCGGGCGGGCCTTCTCCGGCACCCACCAGGCGACCACGGCGCCGTCGCGCACGATGAGGTGGCCGCCGGGGGCGTGTGCGTCGTCGTCAAGCGAAAAGCCCTCCGCCTGCAACCTTGAGGCGACGTTGCTCGCGGCGTGGAATGCGGAGGGACTCTCGGCGATGAAATCGATGAACGGCTGTGTCATGGCTCCACTCTATGATGTTGGGCACCATGTCTGATGCCAGCACTCCCCCACGCCCACTAGCCATCTCGCCGTCGCGCGCCTCCGACTACAAGCGCTGCCCGCTGCAGTACCGGCTGCGCGCTATCGACAAGATCCCGGAGCCGTCCACGGAGGCGCAGGTCAAAGGCACGCTGGTGCATGCCGTGCTGGAGGAGATGTTCGCCTGGCCGCGCGAGGAGCGCACATACCCGGCCGCGGTGAAGCGGCTGAAGCCGAACTGGGAGAAAATGCGCGAAGAGGATCCCACTTGTGCGGAGCCGGTCGAGGACGAGTACCAGTTGCTTGTAGACGCCCGCACGTTGCTGCGCGGCTACTTCACCATGGAAAACCCGCTGGGCTTCGACGCCCACGCCCAGGAGATGCCGGTGGATTTCACGCTGCCGAACGGGGTGCCGGTGCGCGGTTTCATTGACCGCGTGGACATCGCGCCCACTGGTGAGGTGCGCGTGGTCGACTACAAAACCGGCAAGAAGCCGCTGCCGCGCTACTCCGAGGACGCGCAGTTCCAGATGCGCTTCTATGCGCTGGTGTACTGGCGCATGTTCGGGGTTGTGCCCACGCAGCTGAAGCTGATGTATCTGAAGGTGATGGACTCGATGATCCTCGCCCCCTCGCGCGAGGAACTGGAGTACTTCGAGCGCGATCTGGCGGAATTGTGGTGGAAGATCGAGGCCGACGGTAAATCAGGCAACTTCCGCCCGCAGCAGTCCAAGCTGTGCGGGTGGTGCGCCTTCCAGCACCTGTGCCCGGTCTTCGGCGGCACTCCCCCGGCGTACCCCGGGTGGCCGGGGTCGCGGGCGGAGGCCTAGAACAGGCCGGAGACCACGCCGTCGGCGTCGACGTCGATGTTGTTGGCTGCCGGCTGCTTGGGCAGGCCCGGCATGGTCATCACGTCGCCGGTGAGCACGAGCACGAAACCGGCGCCGGTGCGCGGGACGATGTTGCGCACGTGCAGCGTGTGGCCTTCCGGCGCGCCGAGCTGGGTCGGGTCGTCCGAGAAGGAGTACTGCGTCTTGGAGATGCACACCGGCAGGTTGTCGAAGCCGTTGTCCTTGAGCGTCTGCAGGTCCTTCAGCGCTGCGGCGGAGTACTGCACGTCGGCGGCGCGGTAGATCTCCTTGGCGATGGTCTCGATGGACGCCTCCACGCCCTCGGCCGGGTCGTAGAGCGAGTGTGAGGTGCCCTCGGTGAGGTTGTCCAGCAGCGTCTCGGCCAGCTCGAGCGCGCCGTCGCCGCCCTTGCCCCACACGTCCGCCTCGGCCAGCGCGATGTCCTTGGCCTGTGCCCAGTTCTTCAGGAAGTCCAGCTCGGCCTCGGAGTCGGTGGCGAAGCGGTTAAGTGCGACCACCGGGGTCACGCCGAACTTGCGCACGTTTTCCACGTGGCGCTCGAGGTTGACGATTCCCTCCTCAAGCGCGGCGACGTTCTCGTCGGAAAGCTCCGCCTTGGCCACACCAGCGTTGTGCTTGATGGAGCGCACCGTGGCCACGATGACGGCGCCGGCGACGTCCAGCTCACCGTAACGGGCCTTAATATCGAAGAACTTCTCCGCGCCCAGGTCGGAGCCGAAGCCGGCCTCGGTGAGCACGATGTCCGCGTACTGCTGGGCGGTGCGGGTGGCGATCAGGGTGTTGCAACCGTGGGCGATGTTGGCGAACGGGCCGCCGTGGATGAACGCCGGGGTGCCGCCGAGGGTCTGCACCAGGTTCGGGTTGACCGCGTCCTTGAGCAGCGCGGCCATCGCGCCCTGGGCGTCGAGGTCGCCGGCGGTGACCGGCTTCTTGTCGTAGGTCAGGCCGATGGTGATGTTGGCCAGGCGCTGTTTCAGGTCCTCCAGGTCCGTGGCCAGACCCAGAATCGCCATGATCTCGGAGGCAGCGGTGATGGTGAAGCCGGTCTCCACCGGGACACCGTGGGCCGGCCCGCCCAGGCCGGTGACGACGTTGCGCAGCGCGCGGTCGTTGACGTCCACACAGCGCTGCCAGGTCACGCGGCGCGGATCAATATTGAGTTCGTTGCCCTGGTGGATGTGGTTGTCAATGAGCGCGGCCAGCGTGTTGTTGGCGCTGGTGATCGCGTGGAAATCACCGGTGAAGTGCAGGTTGATCTGCTCCATCGGCACCACCTGGGAGTAACCGCCGCCGGCGGCGCCGCCCTTGATGCCCATCACGGGGCCGAGCGACGGCTCGCGCAGCGCCACCATTGCGTTTTTGCCCAGCTTCGCCAGCGCGTCCGTCAGGCCAATCAGCGTGGTGGACTTGCCCTCGCCCGCGGGAGTCGGCGAGACACCGGTGACCACGACGAGCTTGCCGGGGGCGTTGTCCGGGCTCTGGGTGATGTCCACCTTGGCCATGTGCTTGCCGTACGGGATCAGCGCATCGCCGGACACCCCGGCCTTCTCAGCGATCTCCCCAACCGGGGCGAGTGTGTGGGCCTGAGCAATTTCGACGTCAGTCAACGGTTGTGCAGTCATGCACCTCACACTACAACGGCGCCGATGGCATAACCCAGAACTACGCTGACAAAGATGCAAGCCACACCCGGAACGAGGAACGGGTGGTTAAACACGTATTTGCCAATCCGGGTGGAACCGGTGTCGTCCATCTCCACCGCAGCGAGCAATGTCGGGTACGTCGGCAGCACGAACAGTGCGGAGACAGCCGGGAAGGCGGCGAGCGCAGTCAGCGGGCTCACCCCAATCGCAAGAGCCGCCGGGATGAGCGCCTTCGCCGTCGCCGCTTGGGAGTACAACAGCGATGCGGCGATGAAAAGCACGACCGCGAGCAGCCACGGCTTCGCGGTGAGCACGTCACCGGCGATGTTCTGGATGTCCTCGATGTAGTAGTTGATAAAGGTCGTGCCCAGCCACGCCACGCCGAGCACGCACACGCAGGCGGACATGCCGGAACGGAACACCTGCGTGTTCAGGATCTCCGCTGCCGTCGTGCGGGTGACCAGCACGATTGCTGCCGCGGCACCGAGCATGATGGCCATGATCGCCTCGTTGCGCGGGATGGTCGGGTTGGCAATGAGCCCCACCTGATCAGAGATCAAAGTGGCGTAGACCATCACGATCACAATCGCGGCGAGGAAGATCCCCACCGATGCCTTTGCTCCTTTGGGCGGGGCGTAGCGCTCGCGCGAAGCTGGCTCAGCTACGAGACCTTCGGACACCCGCTTGCGGTAGACCGGATCATCCTCGAGCTCCGCGCCCGTTTTGTTGGCGATCCAGGCCATGGGGAAAATTGCCAGGAACGTCGCGGGGATCATCACCGCCAGCAGCTGAAGGTAGCCCACACCGAGCGGCTCGAGAGCCGAGGCCATGAACACCACCGCGGCGGAAATTGGCGAGGCGACAATAGCCATCTGCGAGGCGATCACGGCCGCCGACAGTGGGCGCGAGGGCCGCACCTTGCCTTCCTTGGCCACCTCCACGATGACGGGCATGGTGGAAAATGCGGTGTGGCCGGTGCCGGCGAGCACCGTCATCAGCCAAGTGACAATTGGGGCGTAGACCGTGATGCGCTTCGGGTTGCGGCGCAGGAAGCGTTCTGCCAGATCCACCAGGTAGTCCATGCCGCCGGCGAGCTGCATCGCGGAGATAGCCGCGATGACGCACATGATGATGCCGATGACATCGAACGGGATAGCCTCGGCGCTCACCGGCATCCCGGTGGCGCCCAGCAGTAGCACGCCGAGCCCGCCGGCGAAGCCGATGGCGATAGAGCCCATTCGCGCTCCCACCACAATCGCTCCGAGGAGGATGATGATGTGGACGGCGAGTAACACGACGGGCTCCTTCAGACAGTTATTAGGTCATCCCATTATCTGTCCGGAGGAGCCCGAAACGGAAATGCAGCCGATGTGATGTTGGCTACGCGGCTCGGCTACGCATCAAGGCTCGGCTCGTCGTCGACGTAGAGCTTGCCCCGGTACTCGGGGTGCATGAGGTTTTCCTTGCTCAGCAGCTTCTTCAGATCTTCTTCCTCGATGAGGCCCTTCTCCAGCACGAGGTCGTAGACACTCTTGCCGGTTTCCGCCGCCTCGCGGCCGATGAGGTCGCCGTTGTGGTGGCCGATCACCGGGTTCAGGTAGGTGATAATCCCGATGGAGTTGGTCACGTACGCCTCGCACACATCCTGGTTGGCAGCAATGCCGGTGACGCACTTCTCGCGCAGGGTCTTCGCAGCGTTGGCGAGCAGGCGGATGGACTCGAACAGTGCTTGACCGATCACCGGCTCCATCACGTTGAGCTGAAGCTGTCCCGCCTCGGAGGCCATGGAGATGGTCACGTCGTTGCCGAAGACCTTGAAGCACACCTGGTTAACCACCTCGGGGATGACCGGGTTGACCTTCGCCGGCATGATCGAGGAGCCCGCCTGGCGCTCCGGCAGGTTGATCTCGTTGAGGCCGGCGCGCGGGCCGGAGGAGAGCAGGCGCAGGTCGTTGCAGATCTTGGACAGCTTCATCGCAGCGCGCTTGATAGCGCTGTGCATCATCACGTAACCGCCGGTGTCGGAAGTCGCCTCGATCAGGTCCGGGGACGCCTGGATGTCCAGACCGGTCACCTCGCGCAGGGCGGACACCACCTGGTCGCGGTAGCCGCTCGGGGTGTTGATGCCGGTGCCGATGGCGGTGGCACCGAGGTTGACCTCCAGCAGCGAGTCGGCCGCGCCGCTGATGGTGCGCTGTTCCTCGGCGAGGTTGGCGCCGAAGGCGGTGAACTCCTGCCCCAGGGTCATCGGGACGGCATCCTGAAGCTGGGTGCGGCCCATCTTGATGATGTCGGCGAACTCGTCGCCCTTCGCACGCAGCGCCTTCTGCAGCTCGTCGAGCTCCTCCAGCAGTCCCTGCACGGCGTAGTACACGCCGAGGCGGAAACCGGTCGGGTACGCGTCGTTAGTGGACTGCGACATGTTGACGTCGTCGTTCGGGTTGATCACCGAGTAGTCGCCCTTGTCGCGGCCGATCAGTTCAAGCGCGAGGTTGGCCACCACTTCGTTGGTGTTCATGTTCAGCGAGGTGCCCGCGCCGCCCTGGAAGACGTCGATCGGGAACTGGTCCATGCACACGCCCTCGTCCAGGATCTTGTCGCAGGCCGCGATGATGGCCTCGGACTTGTCCTTGGGGAGGGCGTGCAGACGGCGGTTCGCCATCGCGGTGGCTTTCTTCACCTGCACCATGCCGCGGATGAACTCCGGCACGTCGTTGATGGTGCTTGCGGAGATCTGGAAGTTGTCCACGGCGCGCTGCGCATGGATGCCGTAGTAGACGTCGGCGGGGACCTCGGCGGTGCCGAGGAGGTCTTCTTCAGTACGAGTGCTCATGCGCGCCACTATACGTAGCGCGACGCTTGCAGACGGGCGTTGTATACCCCCGATTTATGCCTGTCGAGCTGCAGAAAACCAACCGTCCACGTCATCGGCGCCCGCGCCGACGAAGTTGTTCGGGTCGAACTTCGTCGCACCCGCGGGAACCTCATCCGCCAGCCCCAGCACCGCGCAGCCTGCTGCGGCCCCGGCGGACATGCTGTGCCAGGAATCCTCCACCACGAGGCATTCCCCCGGTTCTGCGCCCGCGCGCCGGGCCGCCTCGAGGTACATGTCGGGCGCCGGCTTCGCGTGTGCCACTTCGTCGCCGGTGATGGTGCCTGCAAACAAGTCGCGATCGATCGCGTCGATGCACGGATCAGCCAGCACCCGCTCCGTGTTGGTGCACACGAACATCGGCGTGCCCCGCCGCGCGAGCGACTCGAGCACGCCGCCGATGCCGGGGTTGAGCTCGATGCCGGTGGCGAACAGCTCGCGCATGCGGTCGAACATCCAGGTGCGGTAGCGCTCCAGGTCGCCGTCTCGAAGCTCGTAGCCCGCCCACTCGGCCACCACGCTCAAGGTGTTGGGGAAGCTGCCGCCGATAGTTTTAGCGCGCACCTCCGGGGTGAGCGGGCGGCCCAGCAGCTCGCCGAGCTCGAAGGTGGCCTTGCCCCACAGCGGTTCGGTGTCGATGAGGGTGCCGTCCATGTCCCAGAGGACGGCCTTGGGCCTACTCAAGTTCCGGAAGCTCGTTGAGAGCCTCGTCCGTGGCGCCGGTGGCGGCCGCCGCGCGGAACACCAGGGTCTCGATGTCGGCCTTCTCCTCCGGTTCAAGCACCGCGCTGGCGTGCTTCTCGTTGAACTCTTCGAGGTTCTCGTAGAACGGAGCCACGACCTTCACCAGCGCGTCGCCCTCAGGATCGTCGCCGAGCAGGTCGAGGGCGTCCAGGAACATCTCCAGGAGCTTCTTCAAATCCGGCAGCACCGCCGGGTCGAAGGGCTCTTCCCACAGGTCCTTGTCCTCGTCCTGCAGGTAGGAACCGGTGGCGAAGGTGGTCAGGTCGTCGATGAATTCGTCTACCTCGGGCTGAAACTGGGCCCGAATCGAGTTGTCCGCAGCTGCGCTCATGCGCCCATTGTGCGTGAGGCGCGCTAAATGCGCACCCCGAGCAGCCCGTCGAGGGCGGTGGCGATGATCTGGTTGCAGTCGCCGGCCGCGCCGTCGAGAAGCGAAAGTGCCTCCGGGGTGTTCAGATCGTCCGCAAGAATCGCGCGAAGCTTATCGACGACATCCGTCGCCTCCGCCTCACTCACCTCGCCGCAGAGCTGCTCGCGCCAACGTGCGAGGCGCTCCTCGGCCTCGGCCAGGATCGCGTCGGAGAAGTCCCGGTCCTCGCGGTAGTGGCCCGAAAAGACGGCCAGGCGGATCGCCGACGGGTCGTGGCCCGCCTCCGAGAGCTTGTGCACGAACACGAGGTTGCCCAGGGACTTGGACATCTTCACCCCGTCGAGGGCGATCATGCCGGCGTGGACGTAGTGGCCGGCCATACGCTCGACCTTCAGCGCGGCCTCAGCGTGCGCCGCGGAGAACTCGTGGTGCGGAAACGCCAGGTCAGACCCGCCGCCCTGGATGGCGAAGTGGCTGCCGAGGCGGTTGGTGGCAATTGCGGAGCACTCCACGTGCCAGCCCGGCCGGCCCGGGCCGAACGGCGAGTCCCAGGCGGGCTCGCCCTCACGGTGGCCGCGCCAGATCAGCGCGTCCAGCGGGTCGCGCTTGCCCTCTCGATCCGGGTCGCCGCCGCGCTCTGCGAAGTACTCCTCCATGGTGGCGCGGTCCAGGTTGGACTCGTAGCCGAACTGCTCGGTGGCGTCGATGGAAGCGTAGATGTCGCCCTGGTCGAGCTCGTAGGCGGCGCCAGCGTCGAGAAGCTGCTGCACCATTGCGATCACCTCGTCGACTGACTCCATCGCGCCGATGTAGTCGCGCGGCGGGATCACGGACAGGATCTCCATGTCGCTGCGGAACAAGTTGATCTGGCTGGTGCCGAGTTCGCGCCAGTCCACGCCGTCGCGCTCTGCGCGCTCGAACAGCGGGTCGTCCACGTCGGTGATGTTCTGCACGTAGTGGACCTTGTGGCCGTTGGCGAGCAGCTGGCGCTGCGCCAGGTCGAAGGTGAGGTAGGTCGCGGCGTGGCCGAGGTGGGTGGAGTCGTACGGGGTGATGCCGCAGACGTACATCCCCACCTCCCCGTTCGCATCCGGGGTGGTGTCTACTTCCTTGACGCGCTGATCGGCGGTGTCGAAGAGCTTCAGCGGCACCGGGGTGCCAGCGACTGCGGGTACGGACGGGTCGGGCCATGCATGCATGCGGACAACCCTACAACTAGGCGGCCATCACGCCAGTGCCGAGCAGCGCCATCACGAGAAGGCCCAGCGGAATGCGGTAGGCGGCGAACCACGCGAACGAGTGGTTGGACACGAACTTCAGCAGCCAGGCAATGGAGATGTAGCCGACCACAAACCCGATGCCGGAGCCGACGAGCAGCTGCAGCCCGCTTGCCGCCTGGCCCGCCTGGGGGTCGAAGGCGTCCGGCAGCGAGAACAGCCCGGAGGCCAGTACTGCCGGGATGGCCAGCAGGAAGGAAAAACGGGTGGCAACCTCGCGGTCGAGGTTGAGGAACAAACCGCCGGAGATGGTGCCGCCGGAGCGCGACACACCCGGGATGAGCGCCAGGCACTGCCACAGGCCCATCAGAACCGCGTCTTTCATGGTCAGTTCTTCGAAGCCGCGGGTCTTTGTGCCGCGGCGCTCGGCCAGGATGAACACCAGTGAGAACAGGATCAGCACTGTGGCGGTGATCCAGAGGTTGCGGAAGTTCTCGCGGATTAAGTCCTTGAGCAGCACGCCCGCAAGACCGACGGGGATGGTGCCGGCGATGACCATCCAGCCCATGCGGTAGTCGAAACCGCGCTTGGACTTGTCCGCGAGGCCGGCGAACCAGGCGGTGAGGATGCGCCAGATGTCTTTGGCGAAGTACACCAGCACGGCCAGCTCCGTGCCCAGCTGGATCACAGCGGTGAAGCTGGCGCCGGCGTCTTCGCCCCAAAACAGTTGGGAGACGATGCGCAGGTGGCCCGAGGAAGACACGGGCAGAAACTCGGTGAGGCCCTGGACAATGGACAGGACGATCACCTGAACCCAGGACATTGTGGTGGCGGGATCAGTCATGGCGAAAGACACTACCCCGCCTACTTAGCCATCGCGGTGCGCGACGGGCGCGTTGCTAGGCTTTGACCTTGTGAATGCTCGTTTGTTTGCCCCCAGTTCCCGCCTCCGCTTTGCCGCAGTTTCCGGTGCCGTCTCGGCTGCCCTGGCGCTGAGCGCCTGCGGCGCGTCTCCTTCCGCCAAGATCGAGGAAGCCGGCGGTGAGGCGGCTGCGAACATGGGCAGCGCAGAGCCTGTGCAGTCCCCGCAGTCGTCGGACCCGGCGGGCGCGGTGGTGGACTTCGAGCCAGTGAGCGATGTGGACGTCACGAACGGCCGCATCGGCGTCCGCACGGAAAACGCGCTGACGATCGGCACGCTCGAGGAGATCCAGCAAGGCAAGGCCGCCCGCCACGAGCTGGACCAATCCTGCGGCGAGGCATCCGCCAACGCCGGCACCTTCGCGCTTGCCTGCGCGGGCGAGATCAAGCTCTTCGGCGACCGGGAGGAGACTATCGCCACGGATAAGCCGGTCACGGTGGCCACGGTGGCGTCGACAGGCGAGGTGCTCGCAGGCAGCGACACTGAGCGCAAGGTGTGGGTCTTCGACGGCGGAGAGCTGAAAGACACCATCGACGTCGCGCGCGAGACCGACCAGCTGCAAGCTGTGCAGGTGGACGGCCAGCGCGATTCGGTGGTGCGCACCAACCGCTTCGACACCACCATTCAGGACATCGACTGGAACGGCTCGCGCCAGGGCGGCACCCTGCGCGTCGGCCTGGGCGTGGGCAAGGTGCGCGGCGGCGAGCACGGCCTGGTGCTGGCCGCGGATTCCACCGGCAACCAGCTCCACGTCTACACCACCGACGACATCATCCGCCTCCAGCAGTCCGCGCCCGTGCCGGAAGGACCCTGGGATGCCGCGTGGGACCCCGCGCAGCGCCTCGCCTGGGTCAGCTCGCTGGCCAGCAACACCGCCACCGGCTACGACATCTCCCAGGGCATTCCGGTGAAGCGCAAGCACTTCGCCACCGTCGCAGATGCCCAGAGCATCATTACGCTTGACGACGGCACCGTGGTCGCCGCCTCCGCATCCGGCGACGGCATCCAGATCGTCTCCCCCGCCGACCAGACCGAGAGCAACTAGGAGATTCACCCGTGACGCTCTACGACCGCGCACTCAAGCTCATGTTCCTGCTGCCGCCGGAGCGCATCCACGGCATCATCAGCGGCGCCCTGCAGACGCTGCACCTGGCCACCCCTGTCAACCGTGTTATGGAAAAGACCGTGCGCGTGCACGACCCGGTGCTGCGCCAGACCGTTTTCGGCGTGGATTTTCCCGCCCCGCTGGGGCTGGCGGCCGGCTTTGACAAGAACGCCGAGGCGATCGACGCGTGGGGCGCGATCGGTTTCGGTTACGCCGAGATGGGCACCGTGACCCCGAAGTCCCAGCCGGGCAACCCCACTCCCCGCCTGTTCCGCCTGCCGGAGGACAAGGCGATTTTGAACCGGATGGGCTTCAACAACAAGGGCGCGCTCGTGGTCGCCGACAACCTGCGTGCGCGGCGCTCCCGCGACGTGGTGGGCATCAACATCGGCAAGAACAAGACCTCCGAGGATGCCGTGGCGGACTACCGCGCCACCGCGACGCTTCTGGGCCAGCTTGCGGACTACCTGGTGGTCAACGTCTCTTCCCCCAACACGCCGGGTCTGCGCGACCTGCAGGCGGTGGAGGAACTCCGCCCGATCCTGGAAGTGGTGAAGAAATCCACCACCACCCCGGTGTTAGTGAAGATCGCGCCGGATCTTTCCGACGAAGACATCGACGCCGTGGCCGACCTTGCCGTGGAGCTGGACTTGGCCGGCATTGTGGCTACCAACACGACCATTTCCCGCGACGGGCTGAAAACGCCCGCCTCCAGGGTGGAGAAGATGGGCGCGGGCGGCATCAGCGGAGCCCCGTTGGAGAACCGCTCGCTTGAGGTGCTCAAGCGCCTCCACGAGCGAGTCGGCGACAAGCTGGTGCTCGTCAGCGTCGGCGGTATCTCCACGCCCGAGCAGGCGTGGGAGCGCATCGCCGCGGGCGCGAGCCTGCTGCAGGGCTACACGCCGTTCATCTACGGCGGGTTGGGCTGGATCCGCGGCATCCACCGCGGGATCGCCACGCAGATCAAAGCCCACGGCCTGGACTCGATTGAGCAGGCCGTGGGCAGCGGGCTGGAGTGGAAAACGCTCTAGGCGCGCCCTGCTGCGCTGCGGCGCAGCACCACCGCGCACAGCCCGGCGGCGAGCGCCCACCCGATGAGCCAGAACGGTGTGGTGACCGTCAGCGCCGTGCCGGGTGCGATGAAGCCGAGCCCGATGAGCACCACCGCTGCCAGCAGCGCGCCCACCTGGGTGCGCGAGCCCGCCTGGTTGGTGTTGTAGGTGGCGAAGGCACCGACGATGGCCACTGCGGCGATCACGGAGAGCACCCGCGGGGTAATCGGAAACGTGGCATCACCTCGAAGCAGCGCCAGCACAGCGTAGAGCACGAGCACGAGCGCGATGCCCAAAAATGCGCCGCCGACGCGAAGTTGCACTGGAACCATTCGGCGAATCCTACTGGTTCTCGTACCAGCCCCAGATGATGGCGCGGCCGAGCGAGTGGAAGTTCAGGTTGAACCCGAGCTGGGTCGGGTTGGCGATCTCGTCCGCGGGCAGCTCCGTGTCTACCGCGTGGACGGCGTAGAGGTAGCGGTGCGGGCCGTGGCCTGCCGGCGGGTTGGCGCCGTAGTAGCCCTTGACACCGCTGTCGCCAGTGAGCACCACTGCACCGACGCCGAGATCCTCCGTCGCACCTGCGCCGGTGGGCAGCTCGGTGACCTCCGCGGGGATGTTGAAGGCCGACCAGTGCCAGAACCCGGAGGCAGTCGGTGCGTCCGGGTCGAAACAGGTCACCGCGAAAGTCTTCGTGCCCTCCGGGGCGCCGGACCAGGACAGCTGCGGGCTGGTGGCATTGTCGCCGGCCAGCGAATCGGCAAGGCGCTCGCCGTCGACGATGTCCTTGGAGGTGATATCGAATTCGGGGACTTCCGCCAACGGGGCGTACGGGTCGGGACCGGGGAATCGGTCGGAAACGTAATTCACAGTCATGTCCCCATTCCTACCGGAGGGCTAGTGACCCTCGCCACTCCATGCAGCGAAAAGCTGCGCGTACCTCCTACCGGCTGCGATGAGCTGGGTGTGGGTGCCGTCCTCGATAATGCGTCCGCTGTCCATCACGAGGATCCGGTCGGACGACGGCGCAAGTCGATGGACGCGCGGGCGACTTTGAGGCCCACCCCATAGTTGCCCAGGGCCCGCGGAAACAGCACATCGGCACGCTTCGCCCACGCGGCGGCTGTGGCATAGGAGCGCTGCGCTGGCTCGAGGATCCACAGGCCCGGCCGAGACACGGGTGCGCCTGTACTGGCGATTTGGCGGTTTCACCGCCCCGCCCTATAGTTATGCGGGTGCCCAGCCGAGAGGCTGAAAAACACCCTAAGCCCGGGTGGCGGAATGGCAGACGCGCTAGCTTGAGGTGCTAGTGTCCTATTAACGGACGTGGGGGTTCAAGTCCCCCTCCGGGCACCATGTGTTGTCTCGAGACATCGCTCCTACGGTGTCTCGAGATTTTTTGTTTTTGATGTGCCCCCGGGGTTAGATCTAGCGTTTTGGATGCCGATTGTGTGTTGGTGTCGATAGCATTGTCGTAGACGGCTGGTCGTCTGGTTTCGTGGGCGGGTTGGTTCTCGTTGCGGATCAGGGTGGATACTCTGGCGAGTAGGTCCTGGCCCCAGTTGGACTGCCTGGCGATTTCTACGGGGTCGTCTGGAAGTTCTGTTTTTAGATAGAGCCACCAATCCAGCATCCGGCGCTGATGCTCGCCGCACGCACCCATCTACCCCGCAGCGACCACATCCGCATGGCCCTGTGGGCCTGAGGGTGTCAGGAAGTTTGTGTGTGAGGCTCTGATCTTGAAGGAGTTTCACCGATAATGACTACGGTGTCACCGAAGAAAGGCCACGACCCGGCGAGGGTCAACGAGATCAGCGAGAAGCTGATGGAAAATCCTGAGCTGGCCAGCCTGATAAGCGAGCTGTCGACCTCCGCTGATGATGCAAGCGACCTGGTCAAAGGCCTGCTACAGGCATCGATCAACGCTGGTCTGCAGGCGGAGATGGATGCGCACTTGGGCTATAGCCATTCCGACCGCAAGACGAAAGCCCAGGTGGAAACCACACAGAGCAGCAATCACCGCAACGGGTCGTACACCAAAACCGTCAACTCCGGGTACGGCGCGGTGGAAGTGACCGTGCCCAGGGACCGTGCCGGCACCTTTACTCCCCGGATGGTGCCCAAGGGCGCACGCCGGCTCACCGAACTCGACGACATGATCGTCTCGCTATACGCAGGCGGGATGACCGTGCGCGATATCCAGCATCACCTCGCGACCACGCTCGGGGTGGATATGAGCCCGGATACGATCAGCACCATTACCGATGCGGTGTTAGACGAGGTCATGATCTGGCAAAACCGCCAGCTCGACGAGTTCTACCCAGTGATCTTCCTCGACGCGCTACGCGTGAAAATCCGCGACGGCCACCGCGTGGTCAACAAAGCCTGCTACATGGCGGTTGGTGTCGACATCGACGGCATCAAGCACATCCTGGGATTGTGGATCGCCGACAACGAAGGCGCCGCATTCTGGGCATCAGTTTGCGCAGATCTGGCCAACCGCGGTGTCCAGGACGTGTTCATCGTTTGCTGCGACGGGCTCAAAGGCCTGCCGGAAGCCGTGGAAGCCACCTGGCCGAATTCCATGGTGCAGACCTGCATTGTGCACCTGATTCGGGCGGCCAACAGGTGGGTGTCCTACCAGGACCGCAAAGGTGTCTCCCGGGCGCTGCGTGAGGTCTACACGGCCACAAACGAGGACACCGCCCGTGCCGCCTTGGACGCTTTCGAGGCCAGTGAACTGGGCCGGAAATACCCCCAGTCGGTCAAAGTCTGGCGCGACGCGTGGGAGCGGTTCGTGCCGTTTCTGCAGTTCCCGCCGGCGGCACGCCGGGTGCTCTACACCACCAATTCAATCGAGTCGCTCAACGCTGAACTGCGGAAAGCTACCCGCAACCGGGGCCAGTTCCCGAACGATACCGCGGCGCTGAAGACGCTGTGGCTGATGATCTGCAACATCGAAGACAAGCGCGCTGCGCAGCGTGCGAAGAAAGCAAAGCGCGACGTTGAGTGCAACGGCTATATTGAAGGGCGAAAGCCACCGGGTGGAAACAAGCCATTAACCAACTAGCCGTGGCTTACCCAGACCGATTCGCGGACTACTTGTAAACCAAACCCCCGCACACAAAGAATCGGACACTCTCCGTGGATGACCTTGTGGGTGACGATCTTGACTGCGGCTTCGACATTGGCTTTGTTTTTCGGCCGTCTCGACCTCGTGGGCAGCGCTGCGGTGTTGTAATGCTCCAAAAACTGCTCGTAGGTGTCGTTGACTTTGCGGTTTCGATCCGCCGTGCTGATCGCGTTCGACGCAGTCGAGGCATTATCCGGCACCACAACCTCAGGCACGCCCCCGAAGTAGGCGAACGCGTGGTGGTGGGCATCAAGCCAGGAATGCTGGCGCTCATCCGGACACGCGAGGGCAAAAATCATCCCGGAATACGGCATTGAGGCGACAAACACGCTGACCGTAATCCCCGGTGCGCCATAAGGGTCGAACAGGCGCATCTTGGTGCCTGCCCAATCCACCTGCATGGTGTGCCCCGGAGTGTGGGTGATGCGTGCGGTCAAACCGGCCGCATCGACATGGGACGCCACCAACTGGCGGAACCGGTCGTAGCTGTAATGAAGCTGGCCGGGTAAAGCAGGTGTGGTGGTGTAGCGCGCCCACAGCACTTGCAGTGTCTGCTTGTCACGCCCCGTGCGGGCTTTGACCACCGCATCGAAATCGATGGGGACGAATTCGCCCTGGCCGGTGCTGCGCCCATCGACGAATAACTCGTCGAGCTCATCATCCGTCAGCGCTAACACCTGGTCGATAGTGCGAATCCCGAGGGATCGAAGCACCTGGTTCGACCGGGAAATCGCGCGGTGCGAGCACCCGAGCTGTTGTTCAATCTGGCGGTACGAACGCTGCTGCACAAGCAGCTTCATCACCGCCCGGTAATCCGTCATCAGCGGACTCCTTCCGGTAACCGGCTACACCCCTGTGGTGCAACCACCCGAAAGCATCACCCGCCACCGCAAACCCCGCTACCGGATACCCACTAAACCGCTACCCGAAAGTCACCACACCGCTACCAACTAGCCGGTCGCAACAATTTGGTCAAAGGCCTGTTGCAGGCATCGATCAACACTGGTCTGCAGGCAGAGATGGATGCTCATTTGGGCTACGGCCATGCCGACCGGAAAGCGAAGGCTCGGGTGGAAACCGCACAGGAGAGCAATCACCGCAACGGGTCGTACACCAAGACCGTTAATTCTGGGTACGGCGCGTTGGAAGTGACCATGCCGCGGGATCGTGCCGGCACGTTTGCTCCAAAGATGGTGCCCAAAGGCTCCCGTCGGCTCACAGAGCTCGACGACATGATCATCTCGCTGTACGCCGGTGGGATGACGGTGCGTGATATCCAGCATCACCTCGCGACCACACTCGGGGTGGATATGAGCCCGGATACGATCAGCACGATCACCGACGCGGTGTTGGATGAGGTACTGATCTGGCAAAACCGCCAGCTCGACGAGTTCTACCCAGTGATCTTCCTCGACGCGCTACGCGTGAAAATCCGCGACGGCCACCGGGTGGTGAATAAGGCCTGCTACATGGCCGTCGGTGTGGATATGGACGGCATCAAACACATCCTGGGATTGTGGATCGCTGACAATGAAGGCGCCAGTTTCTGGGCATCAGTCTGCGCTGACCTTGCCAACCGTGGGGTCCAAGACGTGTTCATCGTCTGCTGCGACGGGCTCAAAGGCCTGCCGGAAGCCGTGGAAGCCACCTGGCCGAATTCCATGGTGCAGACCTGCATCGTGCACCTGATTCGAGCGACGAACCGGTGGGTGTCCTACCAAGACCGCAAACCCGTATCGAGTGCGCTTCGGGAGGTCTACACCGCACCGAACGAGGACACCGCCCGCGCCGCCCTGGACGCGTTCGAAGCCGGTGAACTGGGCCGTAAATACCCGCAATCGGTCAAAGTCTGGCGCGACGCCTGGGACCGGTTCGTGCCGTTTTTGCAGTTCCCGCCAGCGGCCCGTCGGGTGCTCTACACCACGAATTCGATCGAATCGCTCAACGCTTAAATTGCGTAAAGCTACCCGTAACCGCGGGCAATTCCCGAACGATACTGCGGCGTTGAAAACGCTGTGGCTGATGATTTGCAACATCGAAGACAAACGCGCTGCCCAGCGGACGAAGAAAGCAAAACGCGACATCGAATGCAACGGCTATATTGAAGGAGCGAAAGCCACCGGGTGGAAACAAGCCATTAACCAACTAGCCGTGGCTTACCCAGACCGATTCGCGGACTACTTGTAAACCAAGCCCCCGCACACAAAGAATCGGACACTCTCTCAAGGCGCGACCAATTTATGCCCGAACCGAGGGCTCGATTAATGCGCACCTCAATATCGTCATGGCAACACTCGCAGTAAGTCGAATGATGGAATCAGCAACCGGACGAAGCATTAAACGACTCGTGCGAACTTTCAAAAAGTATCGCAGTTTTGAACTCAGAGTCGAAGACACAACAATCCACGCGGCCACGCCACTACCAGCCGAAGTGCAAAACCTCGTCCACGCCATCACCGACCCCTGACTTCCGCACTAAAATGATCCAACTCAGGAGAAGCGCACGCGGATTAACCTACGCCGGCCAGCAGAATTTCTACGAACTCCTTGCGCTTTTCTACATGGAAGTTGTGGCCCGAGTCAGCCTCGACTTTAACGGCACCGGCGGGAAGAGAATCCATGGCCCTGGCGGCGTCCTCATCACTGGCCGCAGCTTGAAGGACTTCCCCGTCGTATCGCGCTTGACAATGAATATAGGTAACTGGCGCTTGAATCGCCGCAAGTGTTGCTTCTTGATCAAACCCTTCGTTCCAGAGACCCGTAAAGAAGGCATCACCAAACGCTGGGTCATAATCCATGATGTACACCTGTGCCTCATTCATCTCGGGAGGCATGGTCCACAGAGCTATCGGGGCGCCCGGATGCCGAGAGTGATATGCGAGTCCATCACCGATGAACCCCTGAGCAGAGTCCCCAAAGTATTGCCACATTTTTTGGCTGCGCCACTGATAAGCCTGCCAGTCGGTCTCTCCTGAAGACAAGAACTCATGAGTGCTGACAGCTAGGTCCTGATAATTCCACGTATTGCGCGCCTCAGGCAGCTCTGTGGCAAATAGCGGCGGATCTTCTAACACCAGGAAGCTAACCAGTTCTGGATGACGCGCAGCAATCAACGCGGCCAATTGACCCCCAGACGAATGCCCACTTAATACGACGGGTTGGCCAATTGTCTCTATATAACGAGATAGGACGTCTGCGACCTCCACCGCTCGATAAGATTCAAGGCGATCAGACTTGCCATGCCCTGGAACGTCGATGGCATACACTTGGCGGTCCTTGCTGAGGTCACGTAAAGCGTAACCGTACTGGCGCCATCCGCTCGCTTGACCATGGATAAGGACAATAGGGGAACCGTCCCTTGGCTCGCTTACCCCTACATTGAGCTTCACATGATCCACGCTCACCCGGTGCTCTTGATAGCCAGCCTTTTCCAGGGATCTCACAAGACGCGAGTGATACGTGGTTGTGTACCATGCCCAACCGCCAGCACCGGCTGCCGCAAGTGCAACGATTGCCGTCACGATAAGTCCCGCCACCTTCAGGACCCTTTTCCCGACCAGGGCCATGAGCTATCACCTTACCAATAAATTTGTATTTGTGCGCGCTCTTCGAAATGTAGCCCACTGGCGCTCTTTGAAAAGTAGCCCAGCGTGGTCGTTGGTTATTGTGCCTGATGTGGTTGCAGGGCGGGGGTTGTTGCGGGTTTTCTCTTCCTTTGATGCGGTGGCTGGTGGCGCGGTGTTGGAAGATTTTGGCGTGGTGGACAATACGGTCCACCATGGTGGTGGCGACGGTAACGTCGCCGAAGCATTGCGCCCATTGGGAAAACGCCAGGTTGGACGTCACGATGATCGACCCGTGTTCGTATCGGCGTGAGACGAGTTGGAAGAACAGGTTCGCGGCGTCGGCTTCGACTGGGATGTAGCCGAGTTCGTCGATGATGAGCAGGTGGTAGCCGCTTAAGCGTTTCAGGGTTGGTTCTAGTTTGCCCATTGTGTGCGCTTCGGTGAGGGTGTTGACCCACCCGATGGCGGTGTCGAAGAGTACTCGGTAGCCTTGCTGCGCTGCGGTGATGCCGAGTGCTGTGGCGAGGTGTGTTTTGCCGGTGCCGGGTGGGCCGAGCAAGACGACGTTTTCGGCGGTGGCGACCCAGGCGCCGGTTTTCAAGACGAGCGATGTCTGCGCGGTCGATGCCGGGTTGGGCGGTGAAGTCGAAGTCGGCGAGGGTTTTCATCGACGGGAAGCCGGCGCGTTTGACGCGTTGGGCGGCGCCTGATTCTGCTCTGGCAGTGGCTTCGACAGACAGCACTGCGGCGAGGTATTCCTCGTGCGTCCAGGATTCGGCGCGGGCTTGTTCGGCGATGGTGGCGTGGATGCTTGCGATGCGCGGCGCTTTGAGCTCTCTGGCGAAGCGGTGGATACACCGCACCGAACGAGGACACCGCCCGCGCCGCCCTGGACGCGTTCGAAGCCGGTGAACTGGGCCGTAAATACCCGCAATCGGTCAAAGTCTGGCGCGACGCCTGGGACCGGTTCGTGCCGTTTTTGCAGTTCCCGCCAGCGGCCCGTCGGGTGCTCTACACCACGAATTCGATCGAATCGCTCAACGCTTAAATTGCGTAAAGCTACCCGTAACCGCGGGCAATTCCCGAACGATACTGCGGCGTTGAAAACGCTGTGGCTGATGATTTGCAACATCGAAGACAAACGCGCTGCCCAGCGGACGAAGAAAGCAAAACGCGACATCGAATGCAACGGCTATATTGAAGGAGCGAAAGCCACCGGGTGGAAACAAGCCATTAACCAACTAGCCGTGGCTTACCCAGACCGATTCGCGGACTACTTGTAAACCAAGCCCCCGCACACAAAGAATCGGACACTCTCAAAGGTTCCCCCCCCCAGGCTACGCAAACGCCCCTTACGGGAGGTGACATCCGCATTACCCCGCCTGATCCACGCGCAGAGGAAGACCATCATGGCTGGGAAGTTCGAGATCTACACTGAAATAGCCGGAAAGTTCCACTTCCACATCAAAGCCGGCAACTGTGAAGCTGTCGCCACCAGCGAGGGGCCTCCACTTTCGGGACAGTAAAGCTGACGGTAGCCTAGTTTCACGGAGCCTCGGCGAGTTTTCCTCCGGCCAGAATATAGCCATCCAAGTTCCTTGTGGCCCTCTAAAGAACTAGTAGTCACCGGTTCCGAAGGAAGGGGCTACTATCTTCCCGCGGATTTAGGCATAAAACCTGCTTTGGGAAACGAGATCCTTGAGTGGACGAGAGAATTTGGATCGAATTTCATCAAGGAACCCGACAGCTTTCGCGAGCGACCTAAGTGGAAAGAAGAATTCGATCGGTTTCGGTGGTACGACAAGGGTTGGGACATCACGTACAAGTTGAGGGAGGATTTCCCAGCGGTGCAGATCGTCCCTCAATTTTCTCATTTAGTTTTTTCCATCAATGAAAGACGGGAAAATATCGGGAAAAGCCCCATCTGCTTTCCGGGAGAAAACCTTACAGGTCACGTATCCATAAGGGATATTGGGAGAAACGGGTAAAGAGATCTGTCAAAAAATAGCTAACCCCCGCCCCCATACGTCGCACGGGTTGCGTCCCTTAGTATGGTGTAACGCTTGCTGATGGTCGGCCCTGCCAGATAGTGGGGTGGCCAGGAAAAGCCAAGAAGGAGACGGCGGGCCCGTAAATTCCGATGACGATAGCGTAGCCAGCGGGCTCCCCTATCAGAGTTGGAAGTATCCACGGTGTCGCGACAGCCGCAACGACGAGCCCGCACGACGCCGCTTTTCGCGCCGCGCCGTCTGTTGTGGACCGCGCAGCAGCTATGCACCCGATGACGACCGCGCTGCCATAAAACATCAATGACAGCACCATCGGCCCATAGGTCACCGAGATTCCTAGAACTGTCAACGTCAGGGAAAGTAGAAACAGGCCGACCGACGATTTGTTGCGTTAATTTGCACTCATGGACCCCCTCCTCAAGTTGGTTCCAGACTACTGGACGATGGAAGATGGCGGGGTGAATCGTTTGCGGAAAGCGCCACGGAACCGGGTGGCACTCGTCGTTGCGGCGGGAGCGTTGTTCGTCGCAGCATGGATGCTTCTCGACGTCCCTCCGCTGTCCACACTCCGCACCTGGTCCGATGAGACCGGAGCCTGGTTCCCTGTCCTGTTCTGGCTGCTGTACGTGCTGATCACCCAGTTCCCCATTCCTAGGACCCTGATGACTGTCTCCGCCGGCATCCTTTTCGGCACCGGCCGCGGGATCCTTATCGCGCTGACAGCTACGACGGTCAGCGCAGTGGTTTCTCTCCTCATCGTCCGTACGCTGCTGCGGGATTGGGTGGAACCGCGCCTCACGCACCCGGCCGTGGAGAACATCAACCGGCGGCTCGAGGAGCGCGGCTGGTTGGCCATCTTGAGCTTGCGCATGATCGCGGCGGTGCCGTTTTCCATCATGAACTACGCCGCGGCGCTCACTCGTGTGCCCGTGGCCCCGTTCGCGCTTGCGACCTTGGTGGGGTCTGCGCCTGGCACGATCCTCGTCACCCTGTTCGGCGACACGCTCACCGGTGAAGCGGACCCGGTCTTCGTGGCGATCATGGCAGTGCTCGCTGTCGTCGGCGTGGCCGGGCTGCTGCTGGACGCGCGCTTGCCGACCCGCTCGGGACGTGTCGGAGTCAAGCCCCAAGGGTAGACCGGAGTACGCTACGGCCTATGATTGCCGTGCATGCGAGGTACCGGGGCCGCGAGAAGGCCCGCGCCGCCGTGGTTGAGCGCTCCGCTGAGGCGCTCAGTGGCCTGCCCGGTGTTGCAGGCTTCGAGGTGCTCGGGGTGGAAGACATCCGCTCGAAGGTCGAGGACGCCGAAGCTGCACTGAACCTGATCATGGCGCTGCTTTCGGACGGCAACTGGGCCATCGGGCTCGGCATCAGCGACGGCGAGGGCTCCACGCGCGACGCTTCTGCCACCGCGACGAAAGCTGTCGGAACGAGGGCGGGCCAGGTGCGGGTGATCGTCGATAGGCAACAAGCGACGACTGAGGCCGCGGACATCGCGGCGACCTTCGCGCTGATGGCGCACGTGCTGCACAAGCGCACCTACGAGGGGCGCGAGGCGACATCGCTGGTGCGGCGCGGCATGAACCAAAATGAGGCCGCCGCAACCCTGGGCATCTCCAAACAGGCGATGAGCCAGCGGTTGCAGGCGGCCGGGTGGCCCGCGGAGCAGGCCGGGTGGCAGCTAGCGCTGAATTTGATTACTCGGGCTGCTGGTCAGGGCGAGTAACGGGGCGCGAGACCGGCTCGGACACGTCAGTGTCGCGGCCGAAATCCTGCTCGAAGCCGGTGCGCTCCGGCTCGCCCGCGGTGATCTCGCGGCGGGTGGCGCCGCTGGGTTCCGGCTTGATCGAATCCTGCGCTGACCCCTGTGCCGCATCCTGGGTCGGATCCGGGTCGTCGACGTGCTTGTTGGCCACCGCACGCGCCTCGGCGAGAGCCTTTGCCAGCTCCGGGTCGGTGGAAGTGTCGAACCAGCGGTCGGTGTTGTCCGCCTGGGCCATCTCCCGGTCGCGGTCGTTCGGGGACTCGGACTCGTAGCGGAACACGCCGTCGTCGTCCTTGTTGGCGAAGGCGCGGGCGAACTGCTGCAGGGAGTCGCCGAACTGGGACGGGATCATCCACATCGTCGCCGCGTCGTTGTTCGCGATCTTCGGCAGCTGCTCCAGGTACTGGTACGCCAGCAACTCCGGGGTCACGCCGGAAGACTTGATGGCGGCGTTGACCTTCTGGATCGCGCGGGCCTCACCCTGCGCGGCCAGGTACTTGGCGGCGCGCTCACCCTCGGCGCGCAGCATCATCGCCTGACGCTCCGCCTCAGCCGCGAGGATGGCCGCGTGCTTCTCGCCCTCCGCGGAGAGGATGCGCGCCTGCTTCTCACCCTCTGCGGTCTTGATGTCGGACTCGCGCTTACCTTCAGCAGTGAGAATCATGGCGCGCTTTTCGCGGTCCGCCTTCATCTGCATCTCCATGGACTGCTGGATGGACGGCGGCGGATCAATCGCCTTCAGCTCCACTCGGCTGATGCGAAGGCCCCACTTGGCGGTGGCCGCGTCCAGCTCGCCGCGCAGGCGGCGGTTGATGGTCTCGCGCGAGGTCAGCGTCTCCTCGAGCGTCATGCCGCCGACGACGTCGCGCAGCGTTGCCACGGAAATCTGCTCCACGCCCACGAGGTAGTTGTCCACGCCGTAGATGGCCTTGGCCGGGTCGTTGATCTGGAACGTGACCACCGTGTCGATCGCCACGGTCAGGTTGTCCTGGGTGATCACGGCCTGCGGCGGGAAGGACACCACGCGCTCACGGGTGTCCACTCGCTCGCGCACGCGGTCGATGTAGGGCACGAGGAACGTCAGCCCGCCGGATGCGGTGCGGGTGTAGCGGCCGAGGCGCTCAATAACCGCCGCTTCCCCCTGCGGGATCAGCTTGATTGACGCGGTGAGTATTGCCACCACCAGCGCGATGATGACGAAGAATGTGATAAACCCTCCCATTTAGGGCTCCTTCCACACGACAGCGACGGGGCCGTCAATATCGTAAACGGTCACGCGGGATCCCGCCGGGATGGTTTCCGCCGGGTCGAGGCCGCGGGCGGACCACAGGGAGCCGTCGAGACGCACCTGGCCGTTACCGCCCGCGATGTCCTCGACGACCTCGGCCGTGCTGCCCACGAGCGCCCGCGGCGAGTCATCCAACACCAGCGGCTTTTCCATGCGGCGGCGCAGCGGAGGGCGCAAGAAGAACCAGAACAGCGCGGACGAGGCGGCGAACACGGCGACTTCCGCCCACGCAGGCACGCCGCCGAGCGCCACTAGCGCGGTGGTCAGCGCGCCCGCGCCGAGCATGAGCAGCGTCAGCTCACCCACGGTCAGTTCCAGCAGCGCCAACAGCGCCGCGGCTAAAAACCAAAGCAAAGGTCCCACGTAATTTACCTTACATCTGTCTAGAGGTCGTGTTTCGACAATTCGGGGTTGGTGACGAAGTCCACCAGCCGCTCAACCGCGCCGATGAGCGTGGAATCCAGGTCGCGGAACGTCCTCACCGAGGAGGACACGCGGCGCCACCCCTCCTTCGGGTCCGACCAGCCGAGGCGGCGGCACACCCCTGTTTTCCAGTCCTCGCCGTAGGGCACCTCCGGCCACGCGGGAATGCCCACGCTCGCGGGCTTCACCGCCGCCCAGATGTCGATGTAGGGGTGGCCGGTGACCAGCACGTGCGGGCCGACGTTTTCCACCAACCGGGATTCCTTCGTGCCTTCAATCAGGTGGTCCGCCAGCACGCCGATGCGACGGCCGGGACCGGGCTGGAACTCGTCGAGACGCTCCTGCAAATTGTCCAGGCCCTCGAGGTACTCCACCACCACGCCCTCGACGCGCAGGTCGTGGCCCCACACCTGCTCCACAATCGCAGCGTCATGGATACCCTCGACCCAGATACGCGACGGCATGGCCACTTTCGCCTGCGCGTTCTCCACCTTGCGCGAGCCCGAGTTGGACCGCTTCGGCCCCTCGTCGCGCGGCGCGACGTAGCGGGTCAGCGTCACCCGCTGGCCTTCCACCATGAACGCGCCGGGGAGCATCTTGAACAGGCGCTGCGTGCCGTAGCGGTCCTCCAGACGCACGAAGTCCCCGTCGTAAGTGCGCTCGAAGCCGACGACAGCGCCGACGAAGTCGTTGCCCACAATCTCCACGATGATGCCTGGCTCCGCCGGCACCTCCGGGTAAATCGGGCGCTTCGTGCGCGCGTGGCCACTGAAAATATCTCCGCTGTACCGGCTATCTCCCATAGTGCGTCCGTATTCTATCCGCCCCGTTACACTGGCCCGGATGCACACGCGCGCCGAAGTCTATTCACCCCTGCAGAATACCGCCGTTTGGCTGGCGGCCTGGCTCTACAACGTCGAATCCGCCGACGACACCGTCGACGCACTCACGGACCTTGGCGGCGCACATTCGTACGGCAGCCTGCCCATGGCGCATTTGCTTCACGACGTCCGCTCCGCCGCCGACCTTTCCACCCCCGGCCCCGCAATCAGACTCGTCCTCTGGGGCCCGGGCCAGGCGCCGCGTCTTCGGGCTGGTTCGCCCGCGATGGAGGCGCTGACCCAGGCCGGCGCCCTGGTCGTGCGCGGGACCGGCATGCACCACATCCTGGTGCCGGAGTATGCGGGTAGTGGCGTGAACTGGCGCTGGTTCGAGGACCCGGAGCCGCTGCCGGAGCCGGAGTGGCTCTCACCCGGCGAGGCCGACCAGCTGCTGTCCCGCGCGACCGACCAGGCGGCAGTCCTGATCGAGGCCGCAGGCGGGACCCGCAAGGAGCTGCCGAACCCGCGGCTGGCGGTGGGCACACTCGCGGACTTCTACGACACCCCGGGGCTTCCCGCCGGTGTCACCCCGCGCGCGGCGAAACTCTTCGCCCGCGCGGACCGGGTGGCTGCCACGATAGAGACGGTGACCGACCGCCTGGACGACCACTCCTTCGACCCGCAGCTGTTCGCGCTCTGGCGCCACGTGCGTTCCGCCCGCATGGCTGGTGTGGCCGATGCGGCGGTGGACTACCAGCGCGAGTGGGCGCGCTAGCGGCCCGGTCGTTTCACCGGGGCGCAGCAGCCTTCTTTGCACGGCGCGCCGTTGCCGGTGCAGCCCTGCACCGAGACCGAAGACAAGGTTTTAGGCTTGACTTCCGCGCCGACGGCCTCGGCGATATCGACCACCATGCCGGCGAACGCGGGCTCGAGGCCGACGGTCGGGGTGCGTGTCAGGGAAACCCCCATCTCCTCGCAAGCCTGCTTCAGTTCGGTGTCGAGGTCCCAGACCACCTCCATGTGGTCGGTGATAAATCCGATAGGCACGCAGATGAGTTGCTCCATGCCGTCGGCCTTGAGCTCCTGGGCGCGGTCCACCACGTCCGGCTCCAGCCACGGCGTTGCGGGGTTTCCGGAGCGCGATTGCCACACCACCTCGTAGCGATCTACCCCGGCCTGCTTTGCGACGAGCTCCGCCGCCTCCGCAACCTGCCTCGAGTACAGGTGCTGGTCTGCCGGCCCGCCGGAGTTCTCGTCCGCTGAGGTGGGCACGCTGTGCGCGGTGAATAGCACGCGGGTGTCGCCGGTCGCCTTCGCTACAGCCGCCTGCAGGCCCTGAGCCACGAGCTCGACGAACGTCGGGTGCCCGTAGAACTGCCACAGCTTGGTGTAGGTGATCTCCGGGGTGACCTCGCGGATGCGCTGGATGTCCTCGTCGTACTGCCGGCATGCGGAGTATCCGCCCCAGGCGCTGGTGGCGAAGACGAGGACGTTCCTGTGGCCGTCGTCAAGCACCTGCTTTGCTGCTTCATCCGCGAACGGGTGCCAGTTGCGGTTGCCAAAGTAGACGGGCAGGTCGATGCCGCGCGCCAAAAGCTCGGCCTCGATGTTGGCGATGAGCTCGCGGTTCTGCGCGTTGATGGGGCTCACGCCGCCGAAGTGGAAGTAGTGCTCGCCGACCGCCGCAAGGCGCTCGCGGGGGATGCCGCGGCCGCGCGTGACGTTCTCGAGAAAAGGAATAACCTCGTCCTCTCCCTCGGGGCCGCCGAAGGAAAGGACGAGGAGTGCGTCGTAGTCGTTGAGAGCCATGCCCTCGAGCTTATCCCGCTAGAGCAGGCGCACCGCGTTCGGAGCCATGCCGGACCAACGCACCGGAGCAATGGTGACGTTCTGGCCGGACTGCGGTGCCTCGATCATGGTGCCGTCGCCGAGGTAAATGGCCACGTGCTGGTTACCGCCCGGGCCCCAGAACAGCAGGTCGCCGCGCTGGGCCTCGCTCGCCGGGATCTGGGTGCCGCGCTGGTACTGGTAACCCGTGTAGTGCGGCAACGCCACGCCGGCGGCCGCGAACGCGTAGAGCACCAGGCCGGAGCAGTCGAAGCCGGACACCGAGCCGCCGTCGACGCCGGTAGTCGGCCCGTTGGCGTCGCCGCCGCCCCACACGTACGGGGTGCCGATAGCGGACTGTGCACGCGCGATCACGGTCTCCACCTGGGAGGAGTTCGACACCGCGGCGACAGACTTCTGTGTCTTGGCGGAGACATCAGCAGCCGTCTCAACCTCGGGCAGCACCGCGGAAAGGGTGCTTGTCGAGTCTGCAGCTTCCGTGGTGTCGGACGTTTGCTCGACCGTGCCCAGCGCGCCGTTCAGCCCGTCTGCGAAAGCGGTGATCAGCTGCGCCGTGTCCGTGGTGGAGCTGTCGAAGGAGCCGTGGTTCGCGGCAACGCCACCGACCATCGCGATGCCGGCCGCGACAGCGCCAACCTTGGCGATCGTGTCACTGTCCAGCGCCGGCAGGCCGCTCTGGGACGACAGCGCGGCGATGTCGCTGTCGGAGGACGTCTGCGCCACCGTGCGCACCGCGTCGATCACGGTCTCGCGGCTGGGCTCGGGCGCCTCCGGTGCGTCGTTGGATACGCGCTGGCGCACCAGATCCACGACCTCTTCCGGCACCTCGTAAGTGGTGTCGCCCTTGGACACGGTCAGCGTGGCCGCGTACGGGTCGGCGGCGATGGCATTGTCCGGTGCAGCCTCGGCAGACGCGCTGTCTGCGGTTTCCGGCTGCACCTGGGGCGCGTTGGTCTGAGTGTCAGGCTGGGCCTGGTCGGGCTGGGCTTGCTCGGACTTGGCCGGGCGCTGCTGCTCCAGGTCCTTCTGCGCGCTATCGAGCTGGGACTGGGCGGCGTCGCGCTCAGCGACGGAGGCTTCGAGCGCGGCGCGGTTTGCGTCGAGAAGCTCGCGCGCGTTTGCCTCGGCCTGCTTCGCCTCGGCCTCGGAAGCGTCGGCGAGCTCGCTCGCCTCGCGCAGCGTGGCCTCCTCATTCGCCGCCTCGGCACGCGCCTGCTCCGCCTCGGCGAGCTTGGCGCGCTTCTCCTCCGAGCGCTGGCGCAGGAAGAACGAGCGGTCGAGCACGTCGCGCTGCGTGTCCTTGCCGCTGACGGCGACGAGCGCATCGCTCGGGCTCGCGCCGCGGTACTGCGAACGGCTCAGCTCGTCGAGTTCGGCGCGCAGGACGTCGACACGCTCTTGAGCCTCGTTGAGACGGCGCTTCGCCTCGTCCTTGCCGCGGCGGGCCTGCTCGGCCTTAACCTGCGCATCGTGCAGATCCACCAGTGACTGGTTGACGGACTCCTGCAGGCCGCCGAGATCGAGGTTGAGCGCGTCGACGTTGGCCTGCGCGCGGGACACTGCGGTCACGAGCTCGCCCATTGCGGAGGTGGAACTCTGGCCGTTGGCGGCCGGGCTGACTAGGCCCGCCGCCATCGAGATGGTTGCGGCACACGCGGCGGCGCCGAGCACATTTCGCGCACGGCCAAACCGGGTGCCCCTTTGTGGATTAGCCACGAAGGTGCTCCTCACACCGCCCGTCGCGCACACTTCAGCCGCACTCGGGCGATCAAGAAAACCCGAGGCTTCAAAGCGCAGGCGAAAACCGTGACTAGCGGTTCCACGAGCGGTCTAGATGTTGACTACTGACGCGGCAGCGCGAATCGCAGCTGGCACAGCTCTGCCCTGGAACCTGGTACTCGGCGTGCTTCCCCACATGCCCGAACCTTCGCGGGCGCTTGACTAGAGCGCCCTATCGGTGCCATTGCGTTGCGTGTGACAACCATCGACCCGCGAGCCGATACGGGAACCATACGTCAAGGCAACAAACTTGTATCCCTTTTGTTACAAACAATCTCGCGAGTCAAGGCTATTCACATGATTCACACCCGTCTCACCAGCACAAACCTGGGCGCGAGAGCGTTACGTGACGTTCGTCACATTGCCGGGCTCACGCTCGTAAGAGTTGACAAAACTGATGAAAACGTGGAATCTGACCTGCGGGTTTCCGGGGTGTGCGTCAACTTTTGCGAGCGAGCGCGTCAAGGCAGCAAGCTTGTCGACGACTACCCGCGGCGGGCGGAGAACGCAGCCGCCGCAGCTACCGCGGCAAGGACGACGAGCACGGCCGCGACCACCAGCAGCCAGTTCACTGAGAACAAATTGGCAGCGTCGGCAAAGGCGTGGACGCCGGCGACGTAGTCCGGTTCGGCGGCCATCGCCCGCTCCCCGCGCTCCACCTGTGCGCGGTTCAAGGAGTCGCTCACCCCGACAGCGACCTGCGGGGTGCGCACCAGCACTGTGTCGAGACCGGTTTCGGCGGCGGCGTCCTGCGCCAGGTCGCGAAGGTCCGCGAGCACCGGCGGGGTCTGCTCGAGCACGATCATGCCCGCCGGGTCGAGGTTGGCCTCGGCGAGAGCGTCTTCCAGTGCCGGACCTAGCTCCGCGTTGACCGGGTTATCGGTGCCGAACGCTACTGAGGATGAGGCGAGCTGAGAGACAAGTTCCTCCAGTGTGGCTTCTGACTGCATCGGCCTTGCTCCTCGGGTTCCCGGGCGATCTATACGGTCGGTTTTGCAGTGTAACGGTGGGGGCCGGAGGTGCGTCGGTAAGCGCAATGCGAAAACATAACGGGCGTACTGTTAATATGGGCGCGGAACTATGGAAGGTCGCATAAACTGGTGGCTTGACCATAGGGTCGCTAACCCCTGATTTGATACGACGAGAATTGGAGCTCACCGTGGCAGAAAGCAAGAACTCGTTCGGTGCCAAGAAGACGCTCGAGGTCGGCGGAAAGTCCTACGACTACTTCGCACTCGACGCCGTCGAAGGCATGGAGAAACTCCCCTACTCCCTAAAGGTGCTGGGCGAGAACCTCCTGCGCACCGAGGACGGCAAGAACGTCACCGAGGACCACATCAAGGCCATCGCGAACTGGGACCCCTCGGCAGAGCCGAGCGTGGAAATCCAGTTCACCCCGGCCCGCGTCCTCATGCAGGACTTCACCGGCGTGCCGTGCGTGGTCGACCTTGCAACCATGCGTGAGGCCGTGAGCACCCTCGGCGGCAACCCGGACCAGGTCAACCCGCTGAACCCGGCCGAGATGGTCATCGACCACTCCGTGATCATTGAGGCATTCGGCTCCGAGAACGCCATCGACAAGAACGTCGAGATCGAGTACCAGCGCAACGAGGAGCGCTACCAGTTCCTGCGCTGGGGCGCAGAGAACTTCTCCAACTTCCGCGTCGTCCCGCCGGGAACCGGCATTGTCCACCAGGTCAACATCGAGTACCTCTCCCGCGTCGTCTTCGACAACGAGGGCCTGGCATACCCGGATACCTGCATCGGCACCGACTCCCACACCACCATGGAAAACGGCCTGGGCATCCTGGGCTGGGGCGTCGGCGGCATCGAGGCTGAGGCCGCGATGCTCGGCCAGCCGGTCTCCATGCTCATCCCGCGCGTTGTGGGCTTCAAGCTCACCGGCGAGATCCCGACCGGCGTGACCGCAACCGACGTTGTGCTCACCATCACCGAGATGCTGCGCGAGCACGGTGTGGTGCAGAAGTTCGTCGAGTTCTACGGCAACGGCGTCAAGGAAATCCCGCTGGCGAACCGCGCCACCATCGGCAACATGTCCCCGGAGTTCGGCTCCACCTGCGCGATCTTCCCGATCGACGAGGAGACCATCAACTACCTGCACCTGACCGGTCGCTCCCAGGAGGACATCGACCGCGTCGAGGCGTACGCCAAGGCGCAGGGCATGTGGCTGGAGCAGGACGCGGAGGAGGCCGAGTACTCCGAGTACCTCGAGCTGGACCTGTCCACCGTCGTCCCGTCCATCGCCGGCCCGAAGCGTCCGCAGGACCGCATCCTGCTGTCCGAGTCCAAGGACACCTTCCGCAAGCAGCTGCCGGACTACAACACCGCAGGCGAAGGCGTTGAAGAGCCGGTTCGCGCCGAGAAGGTCGACGCTGTCTCCTACAACGAGTCCTGGGCCGCCAACGGCGAGTCCGCCGCTGAGGGTGCAGAGGGCCGCGCGTCCAAGCCGGTCATCGTCGAGTCCCCGAAGGGCGGCGAGTACACCCTGGACCACGGCTTCGTGGCCATCGCCGCTGTGACCTCCTGCACCAACACCTCCAACCCGTCCGTCATGGTCGGCGCTGCCCTGCTGGCACGCAAGGCCGCTGAGAAGGGCCTGAAGGCCAAGCCGTGGGTCAAGACCATCATGGCTCCGGGCTCCCAGGTCGTGGACGGCTACTACGAGCGCGCTGACCTGTGGAAGGACCTGGAGGCCGTCGGCTTCTACCTTTCCGGCTTCGGCTGCGCATCCTGCATCGGCAACTCCGGCCCGCTGCCGGCCGAGGTTTCCGACGCCGTCAACGAGTTCGACCTCACCGCAACCGCCGTGCTGTCCGGCAACCGCAACTTCGAGGGCCGCATCTCCCCGGACGTGAAGATGAACTACCTCGCGTCCCCGCTGCTGGTCATCGCCTACGCCATCGCCGGCACCATGGACTTCGACTTCGAGACCCAGCCGCTGGGCCAGGACACCGACGGCAACGACGTTTTCCTCAAGGACGTCTGGCCGTCCACCGAAGAGATCGAAGAGACCATCGCAGGCACCATCTCCCGCGAGATGTACGAGGCCGACTACGCCGACGTGTTCAAGGGCGACGAGCAGTGGCAGGGTCTGGACATCCCGACCGGCAAGACCTTCGACTGGAACGAGGACTCCACCTACATCCGCAAGGCGCCGTACTTCGACGGCATGCCGGAGGAGCCGGAGGCAGTCCAGGACATCGAGGGCGCACGCGTGCTGGCCAAGCTGGGCGACTCGGTGACCACCGACCACATCTCGCCGGCTTCCTCCATCAAGCCGGGCACCCCGGCCGCGAACTACCTGGACGCCAACGGTGTCGAGCGCAAGGACTACAACTCCTTCGGCTCCCGCCGCGGCAACCACGAGGTCATGGTCCGCGGCACCTTCGCCAACATCCGCCTGCGCAACCAGCTGGTGGACGAGCAGGGCGGCTACACGCGCGACTTCACCCAGGAGGGCGCACCGCAGGCCTACATCTACGACGCCGCGATGAACTACGCCGAGAAGAACATCCCGCTGGTGGTCATCGCCGGCAAGGAGTACGGCACCGGTTCCTCCCGCGACTGGGCTGCGAAGGGCACCAACCTGCTGGGTGTCAAGGCCGTCATCGCCGAGTCCTTCGAGCGCATCCACCGCTCGAACCTCATCGGCATGGGCGTGCTGCCGCTGCAGTTCCCGGAGGGCCAGTCCCACGAGTCCCTGGGCCTGGACGGCACCGAGACCTTCACCCTGACCGGCATCACCGAGTTCAACAACGGTGAGATCCCGGCGACGGTCCACGTCAAGGCTGAGAAGGACGGCGCCGACGCTGTCGAGTTCGACGCAGTGGTGCGCGTGGATACGCCGGGTGAGGCGGAGTACTTCCGCCACGGCGGCATCCTGCAGTACGTGCTGCGCCAGATGGTCAAGAGCTAACACTCTTTCGGCCGTCGCTTAAGGGGCCCCGCACGCCGCGGGGCCCCTTCCCCATTTTTCTGACCCCTACCTGGAGCCCGAAGGAGCCCCCTCATGCCGATTGTCAGCGACGAAGAGCTGCAGCGCCGCCGCGGCGAGATCATCGACGCCGCACGCGTCTGCTTCGCACACTACGGCTACGAGGGGGCCACCGTGGCCCGCCTGGAAGAGGCCACTGGCAAGACCCGGGGCGCGATCTTCCACCACTTCGGCGACAAGGAAACACTGTTTCTCGCCATCGCCGAGGCGGACGCAGAAAGACAGGCCCAGGTGGTCAGCGAACGTGGTTTGGTGGAGGTCATGCGCGGCATGCTCGTGGACCGCAGCTCCAACGACTGGTTCACCACCCGCGCCGAGATCCTGCGCAAGCTGCGCACCGACCCCGAATTCGAGGCGCGTTGGCGCGAGCACCAGGAGGTGCTTGACCGTGCGGTCCGCGAGCGCTTGGAGTCCAACAAGCAGATGCGTGACGACGTCCCCGTCGCCGTGGTCCAGACCTACCTGGAGACAGTGCTCGAGGGCTTCATCACCAAGCTCGCCTCCGGCGAGCCAGTGGAGCGGCTCGAGGAAATGCTCGACGTGGTAGAGCAGTCAGTCCGCGGGTAGTTCCAAAAAATAGACTAAGCGGTATAGAATTGCCGCTATGCCAAAGCTGCTTTTCCTCTCCCTTCGCAACGGCGAAATTGGGCCGGACGTCGCCCACGCCGAGTACCACGACGCCCTGCGCGCCACGGGCTTGAGCGAAGTGGACATGGAACTGCGCGTCATCGACTCCCCCGACTCCGAGCTCGGCCCCCTCGACCCGGTCAGCGGCATCATCGTCGGCGGCTGCTCGCTGAACGTGACCAACCCCGAGCGCGACGCGTGGCACAAGCGTATCGACGCCATCCTGTCCGCCGCCGTCGACTCCGACAAGCCTGTCTTCTTCGTCTGCTTCGGCATCTCCTGGCTGGTGGACCACCTCGGCGGCGAGGTCGGACGCACCCACCCTGAGCCGTCCGGCCCGACCACCGTGAACGTGGTGGCGGAAGACGAGCTCGCCGGGCCCAACGGCACGTTTACCGCGCTGACGGGGCACACCGAGAACCCGGTGCGCGTGCCCGATTCCCTCACCGTCGTGGCCACCGGGCCCGACGGGATGGTGCAGATAGTGCGCTACACCGACCGGGTCTGGGCCACCCAGTTCCACGCCGAGATGGACGCCGACGCCATGCGCACCCGCATGGACTTCTTCCACGACTACGGCTACTTCCCCGCCGAGGAGTACGCCCGCATCGTCGCCGACCTGCCCAACCACGACGTAAGCCGGGCGAACGGGCTGCTGCGCACCTTCGCCCGGCTCTGCACCGAGGGCCGGTTCGACTAAATCTCGGCGACCTTCGCCTCGCCGCCCTCAAAGTCGAGCGGGTTGCGGTCGAACTGCTTGCCGCGGCCGACCGACTCGACGATCACATCTGCCACAAGCTCGCGTGGGGTTTCTGACGAGGGGTCCCTTTGGTCGTCGAGAAGCGCGATGCCCTCCGACGGATCATCCGTGAGGCGGGTGGGGCCGAGGATCTGATACGGCAGGTCAGAGGCGAGCAGCCGCTTGTCGACGGCCTTCTTCGCCTCGACGTAGGCGTACCACGCCCCGCCGTCGTCCTCCGTGGTGGCCTCGGCGGCGCCGGCATAGGAGACCATGACGGTAAACGGTGCGAACTCGCCGAGCTCCTCGAGCGCGTCGATCATCGCCATCGCCGCGTCGCGGTCCACGGCAAAGGTGCGCTCGGCGGAGCCGCCGCCGGCACCCGCGGACCACACGACCACGTCGAACGGGGTGAGCAGGCGCGCCCAGTCCTCCTCATCGAGGGTGGTGAGGTCGCGGACGATGGCGGTCGCACCATCGTCGACAAGCTGCTGCACATGGTCCGGGTTGCGCACGAGGGCGCTGACGCTGTGGCCAGCTTTGACGAGCTTAGGGACGGAGTGGCGCGAGACGTTGCCGCCCGCGCCGAGAACAAGAACGTGTTGAGTTTGCTTAGGTGTTTCCATAACCCCCACCGTAACGCTATTTCTGCGCCTATACTTTGCGCATGCACGCAATTATTACGACCACTGGTAAAGACCGCCCCGGCGTCATCGCCGCAGTTGCCAAAACCGCCGCTGACGAGGGACTGAACATCCTCGACGTCTCCCAGACCATCATGGACGACTTTTTCACCATGATCATGCGCGTCGCACTTCCCGAGGGCGAGGTGGACATGGGGGCGCTGCAGGAGGCGTTCGACGCCGCCGGTAAGCCGCTCGGCATGGTCGTGCGCATCCAGTCCGAGGCCCTGTTCAGCGCCATCAACGACATCTAAGGGGCGGCTATGAATTTCGAGTTTTCAGACGCGCGGTTCCTCGACGTCATCCGCATGATCGAGGACTACCGCCTGGACATCCGCACCGTGACGATGGGCATTTCGCTCATCGGCTGCACCCGCCCCACGATGGAAGCCACCGCGCAGGCGGTGTACGACCGCGTGATGGAACGCGCGCGTGACCTGGTGCCGGTGTGCGAGGGCATCGAGCGCGAGCTGGGCATCCCGATCGTGAACAAGCGCATCTCCGTCACCCCCGTCGCGCTGGTGGCGGCGGGCGCGGACGGCAACCCGGTGGAGATTGCCCGCGCCCTGGACCGCGCGGCCGGCGAGCTCGGCGTCAACTTCGTCGGCGGCTACTCCGCGCTGGTGGAAAAAGGCGGCACGACCGCGGACAAGAAGCTGATTTACTCCATTCCGGAGGCGCTGAGCGTCACCGATAACGTGTGCGGGTCGGTCAACGTGGCGTCGTCACGCGCCGGCATCAACATGAACGCCGTGGCCAAGATGGGTGAGATTGTGAAGGAGGCCGCGGAGGCGACCGCGGACCGCTCCTCCATCGCCTGCGCAAAGCTGGTCGTCTTCGCCAACGCCGTGGGCGACAACCCGTTCATGGCCGGCGCGTTCCACGGCATTGAGGAGCCGGACACGGTGATTTCGGTCGGTGTGTCGGGCCCCGGCGTCGTCGACAATGCGATCGCTCCGCTCAAGGGGGCGAGCCTGAACGAGGTCGCCGAGGAGATTAAGAAGGCTGCGTTTAAGATCACCCGCGCGGGCCAGCTCGTGGGCACGCTGGCGGCGGAACGTCTCGGCGTGCCGTTCGGTATCGTCGACCTCTCCCTCGCGCCGACTGCGGAGATGGGCGACTCGGTGGCGCACGTGCTCGAGCGCATGGGCCTAGACCAGGTGGGCACGCACGGCACGACCGCCGCGTTGGCGCTGCTCAACGACGCCGTGAAGAAGGGCGGCATGATGGCTTGCTCCCGCGTGGGTGGCTTGTCCGGCTCCTTCATCCCGGTCTCCGAGGACAAGGGCATGATCGACGCTGTTCACAGCGGCGCCATCTCCATGGACAAGCTCGAGGCGATGACTTCGATCTGTTCCGTCGGCTTCGACATGATCGCCATCCCCGGCGACACTTCAGCCGAGCCCATCGCGGGCATGATCGCCGACGAAGCCGCGATCGGCGTGATGAACCACAAGACCACCGCCTCGCGCCTCATCCCGGTACCCGGCACCAAGCCTGGCGACGAGGTGAACTTCGGCGGCCTGCTCGGCTACGCGCCCGTCATCCCGGTAAACACCGTGGGCAACGACGAGTTCATCCACCGTGGCGGGTTCATCCCCGCGCCGGTGCACGGGTTCAGGAACTAGCGCTTCTTCCCTACCGCGAACCAGGCGACCCAGCCCAGGGTGTTGACAGCGCCAATCACCGGGGTCCACAGCCACTTCGGTCCCCGGACACGCTTGGAGTTGGTGCGTGCGAGGTCGCGCAGCGCAAAGGCTTTGCCGGCGGTGTCGATGGTGGCGAGCACGCCGGCGATTGTTTTCTGATCGGAGGACAGGCCGTTCCACGCGTCGCGGATGGTGTCGATGATCTCGTTGTTTCTTGCCATATTTCGAGTGTAGCGGGCTGCTTTCGGGGCCCACGTTTCGTCCGTCGATAAGCAAGATGCTCACTATAGTGGACAAATCCTTGTGTGGTTTGGGTTTCGGTTTGTACGTTTGATGCAACGAAATTTCCGAACCAAAGGGGTTAGAAAATGGGGCGCCACAAGCTTCTGCACGTCATCACCGAACGCGTCAATTGCGAACCAAGAGGAATAACAGTCGAATCAAACATCATGCAGTTCGAGTGGATTCTCGGCGAGATCTTTACGCACAAAATCGACACAAACGATCCGTCCCGGGGCTTGGGACAGGCGCTGACTTGGGTGTTCCACTGGAACTCGACGCCACCCAATACGGATGTCACCGGCGAACTCCTTGAGGTTGAAAGCGGGGAATACCTGACACTCGACTACGCCCGGGGTGAGGTGGCGTTGCAGCTGGATGGGGCGCCGAAGATGCGCTGCGCGCTGACGCCGGAAGCCGTTCACCCCCTGTTTCAGACAGTCTGGGCCCACACTGAGCCCGACCCGTACGGCGAGACTCCGAAGTTTCCGAAGCGGTCGCTGGTGCGGCTGGTTTGCGAACGAAGCGGAGAGGTCAGCTCCGGCATCGACGTCTTTTACCCCATTTGCGGCGAGGAACGGATTAGGAGTTTTCTTCCCCGGATTCTTTGGGGTCAGACAGTCGATTCCCTCCTCTCCGATCTCTGGCTTGTTGGAGAGCTAGACGCCCTGGTGCAGCCGTTTCAGGACCAGGTAATTGGCGACGAGTATTCCGCGACGACCCCACCGCCGCGCGAGGTAGATTGCCCGATGCTGACCGTCGATGTGCCCAACGAGTCCGTTCGGTTGAGCACATCCGACGGTGGGTTGGTCATGGTGACGGACTTCACGGACGAGGCTATAGAGCGCGTGCAGGCAGAGTTCGAACGGTTAGTGGATCCCTCGGCGCGGCCTCGTGTGCTTGCAGGTTCACATCCCGACTATGAGCTCTGGGCCGGCGATTCACCGTTCTAGAAATGTGATCCTGATTACAGTTTCTTAACCTATGTTTGCCGAACTGGACATAGAGGGGGTTTATGTCGACGCGGTTTGTATGTTGATCGTAAACGTATTCGATTAAAGGGTTGCGAAGGAGGGCGAAATGGCGACTGACCTGCGGAAGCACGTCGACACGATCACCCATGCCCTCCTTGCTATGAAAGACCTTTGTGCGGACCCTGAAGCAGTTTCGTTCGAGGAGGTCCACGAGGACTTCGAGCGCCTCGAGGCTGCGTTTAATGTCAAGGCGACACTCGATGCACTGTTCGCCTACGTGTGCGAGCGTGACGACGCCGGGCGCGTCGTCGGCTCGAAGCACGCCAATCAGTACTTGCAGAAGAAGCTGGGGCTTGAACCTAAAGACGCATACGACCGTCTCGCCCGGGGCCGGGATTACTACGGCGAGCCCGAGGTCGAGGATGAACCCGAATCCGACCTCTTCGATGCTGGCTTTGACGATAGTCCCGCGGATCCGGCGGCGGAGGAAGCGGCTCGCGAGGCCTCCCGGGCTGCTGCCCGCGAGGAGGCGCGGCGCAAGCAAGAGGAGGCCCGCCGTGCCGCCGAGCGTGTGAACGCCGAGAAGCAGCGCGTGATCCGCCAGGAGCTGGACAAACTTGTTCCGGCTGCGAAGGGGGCGCGTGCCCGTCTACAAGCAGATGCGCTCGCGGAGGCGCCTAAACGGACAGTGAAGGATCTGCGCGCCACAGTACGACGCTGGGTGGAGCGGGAGAACCGCAAGCACGTCGACCCCACAAACCCGAACGCCGGCATGGAAAACCGTGGACTGCACATCGGTGCCCAGCGCGGGGACGGGACGTGCCCGATAACCATCGATGCCGTGGCCTCCGATTCGGCCCTGTTTAAGGCGCTGACCGACAAGGGGTTGGCACCCAACTCGAACCTGCCCGAGGGTGTGGAGGATTACCGCACGCCCTCGCAACGCTTGTACGACCAGTTCTCGGAGATACTCAAGCATTACGACGGCTGCGAGAAACCGACCGGCGGCGGCTGCGCGTCCGTGGTTGTATCGGTGACATTAGACGAGCTGGCGGAGGCCGATCCGACCACGAAGTTCGCCACCAACACCGGCATCGAGCTCGACGCCTTCGACCTCGTGCGTTTGGGCATGGATGGAACGTCCGACTTCGTGCTGACTGTCGACGACGCAACGTCGTTGCCGTTGAACCTCTACCGGACGCGGCGATTGGCGTCACTGGCGCAGCGGATCACGTTGCTGGCGGTGCAGGGCGTGTGCGCCTGGACCGGCTGCACCGCGCCACTGACCGAAACCGAGATCCACCGCATCACGTCGTGGCTGCAGGGAGGCGACACCAATATCGACAACCTCACAGCGCTGTGCCGGACCCACCACCGCTGCAACAACGACTTCAAAGACCACAGAAACAACACCAGTCACATGGATGTGGACCCAGCGACGGGTCGGGCCGGGGTGAAGGAACCCGAGTGTGCAACGCTGCAGTTCAACCACGCGGACTCGGCCGAGCATTCAGCGGTGAACAGGTTACGGAAGAGACACCGGCAGCGCGATCGGGCAACCGTGCCCGATCCGGGTGGCGCTTCGGCCCCACCGGAACCTCGAGTACCACCAGAACCGCCGGATCCACCTCCCCCACGGGAGCCGGTGGAGCCCCCGCCCTGGGCGAAGGGGCAAGACCCGTACCCGCCGTTCTAGATTTGCCTCTCGAGCAGGTCGGGAAGTTTAGGCGAGCTCGACGATCTCCATGTACTCGTCGCTCCACATGTCCTCGTCACCCTCGGGCATGATGATGACCCGCTCGGGCTCGAGCGCGCGCACCGCGCCCGGGTCGTGGGTGACCAGGACCACGGCGCCGGTGTAGGTCTTGAGCGCGTCGAGGACCTGCTCGCGGGATTGCGGGTCGAGGTTGTTTGTGGGCTCGTCGAGCAGCAGGACGTTTGCGCGCGAGGAGACGAGGGTCGCCAGCGCGAGGCGGGTCTTCTCGCCGCCCGAAAGCGTGCCGGCGGGCTGCTCCAGCTTGTCGCCCGAGAACATGAAGGCACCGAGCAGGCCTCGCAGGTCCTGCTGGCCGGCGTCGGGGCAAGCCTCGATGGTGTTCTCCCAGACACTCTTGTCGCCGTCGATGGTGTCGTGCTCCTGGGCGAAGTAGCCGATCTTCAGCCCGTGGCCCGAGACCACGCCGCCCTCGCCGTCGGTGCGCTCCACCCCGGCGAGCAGCTTGAGCAGGGTGGTCTTGCCGGCGCCGTTGGTGCCCAGCACGACCACGCGCGAGCCCTTGTCCACCGCCAAGTCCACGCCCGCGAAGACCTCGAGGGAGCCGTACATCTTTGTCAGGCCCTTGCCAAACAGCGGGGTCTTGCCGCACGGCGCCGGCTCCGGGAAGGAGATGGAGGCGACCTTGTCGGCCACCCGGACCTCGTCGAGCTCCCCCATCATGCGCTCAGCGCGCGCCATCATCTGCTTCGCGGCCGAGGCCTTCGTGGCCTTCGCACCCAACTTCGCGGCCTGCTTCTGCAGGGCTGAGGCTTTCTTCTCGGCGTTGGCGCGCTCGCGGCGGCGCCGGGCCTCGTCGAGGGCGCGGGCGTCCTTGTACTTGGAAAAACCCATGTTGTAGACGTCGGCCTCGGCGCGCACCGCGTCCAAGAACCAAACCTTGTTGCACACCGCGTCGAGCAGCTCGACGTCGTGGGAGATCATGATCAGCCCGCCCTCGTGCTTGGACAGGAAGTTGCGCAGCCAGGAGATGGAGTCGGCGTCGAGGTGGTTGGTCGGCTCGTCGAGAAGCAGGGTGGTCTGGGACTTGCCCGAACCTTGGCGCGAGGCGAACAGGATCTGGGCGAGCTCCACGCGGCGGCGCTGGCCGCCCGACAGGGTCTTCAGCTGCTGGTCCAGGATGCGCTCCGGCAGCCCCAGGTTGTCGCAGATCTGCGCCGCCTCCGCGTTGGCCTCGTAGCCGCCGAGCGCCTGGTAACGCTCCTCAAGGCGGGAAAACTTCGCGATCGCCTTGTCGCGCTCCTCCCCGTCGGTCTCCTCCATCAGCTTCTGCTGCTTGGCCATCGAGCGCTGGATCTGGTCCAGGCCGCGGGCCGAGAGCACACGGTCGCGGGCGGTCTGCTCGATGTCGCCTTCCTTGGAGTCCTGCGGGAGGTAGCCGATCTCGCCCGAGCGGGTCACCGAGCCGCCGTAGGGTTCGGTCTCCCCCGCCAGGATGCGCATCGTGGTGGTCTTGCCTGCACCGTTGCGGCCGACTAGGCCGATGCGGTCGCCGGGTTGGACGCGGAGGTGCTGGCCGGGGGCGTCGAGAAGCGTGCGCGCGCCGACGCGGACCTCGAGATCATTGGTGACAATCACGGGGAAACTGTATCAACAGCCCCCAAATCGGGATCTACTTCTTCGAGATGAAGCGCACGATCCAAACGATCAGCGCGACAATCAGCGCAACCAGGCCGACGGTACCGAGCATGACCAGAATTTCAGTAAGCCCAACGTTCACAACAATCCTCCTTCACAACGCGGAAAATCCCCCACAGGTTAACAACTTGGGGGGATGTCAAGAGGTGTTTTAGACCGCGAAACCGAGGGCGCGGAGCTGCTCGCGGCCCTCCTCGGTGATGAACTGCGGGCCCCACGGCGGCATCCAGACCCAGTTCACGTCCAGCTCGTCGACCGCCGTGTTGTTCACGACCGACAGGGTGGCCTGCTCCTCGATCACGTCAGTGAGCGGGCACGCCGGCGAGGTCAGCGTCATGTTGATCACCGCGACGGTTCTGCCCTCGCGCTCCTCAATCCACAGGTCGTAGACCAAGCCGAGGTCAACGACGTTGATGCCCAGCTCCGGATCGATCACGTCGTGGAGGTACTCCTCCACCTCGCCGATGAGCTTGAGCTGCTCCTCGGTCTGCTGCGGGCGCTCCGCCTGCTTATCCGGTTCAGTCATGGCTACTCCTTATCTTCCGGGGCGTCCGATTCTCCCAGTGCGTCCGACGTCGCCGCCTGGAACGCCTTCCACCCCAGCAGCGCGCACTTCACGCGCGCCGGGAACTTGGCCACGCCGGCGAAGGCCACGCCGTCGCCGATCTTCTCTGCATCCCCCTCGACGGTGCCCCGCGAGGTGATCATCTCGTCGAACGCGGCGAGCTTCGACATCGCCTCGTCGACAGGCAGCCCAATGACCTCCTCGGCCATCACCGAGGTGGAGGCCTGCGAGATCGAGCAGCCCTCAGCGTCGTAGGAAACGTCCTCGACCGTGGCGCCGTCCTCGGACAGGTGCACGCGCAGCGTCAGCTCGTCGCCGCACGACGGGTTGACGTGGTGCACCTCCGCCTCGTACGGCTCGCGCAGCCCCGCGTGCTGCGGGTTCTTGTAGTGGTCCAGGATGACTTCCTGGTACATGGATTCGAGGTTCATCGCGCGAAAAACTCCTTCGCTTTGCTAATCGACGACACCAAGGTATCAACCTCGTCCAGCGTGTTGTACAGGTAGAAGCTCGCCCGGGACGTGGACTGCATGTCCAGCCCCCGGTGCAGCGGCCACGCGCAGTGGTGGCCCGTGCGGATGGCAACACCCTCGGAATCGAGCACCTGGCCCAGGTCGTGCGGGTGCACGCCCTCGACCGTAAAGGCGATCGCGCCGCCGCGGTTGTCGGCGGTGAGCGGTCCGGCGATCCGGAGGCCGTCGATACGCTGCATCTGCTCCAGGGCGTAGGCGGTGAGCTCGCGCTCGTGGGCCTGGATGTCTTCCATGCCGATCTCGGTGAGGAAGCGCACCGCCTCGCCGAGCCCCACGACCTGGGAGGTCATCTGGGTGCCCGCCTCGAAACGCTGCGGCGCCGGCGCGTAGGTGGAGCCATCCATGCGCACAACCTCGATCATGGAGCCGCCCGTGAGGAACGGCGGCAGCTCGTTAAGGTGCTTCGAGTACAGCGCGCCCACACCGTTTGGCCCGCACATCTTGTGGCCGGAGAACGCGGCGAAGTCCACATCGAGCGCGTGGAAGTCGACCGGCATGTGCGGCACCGACTGGCAGGCGTCGAGCACCGTGAGCGCGCCGACGGCCTTTGCGCGGCGCACCATCTCTGCGACGTCGGCGTGCGCGCCGGTGACGTTGGACTGGTGGGTAAACGCCACCACTTTGACCGTGTCGTCGAGCTCGAGTGAGTCGAGGTCGATGCGGCCGTCCTCGGTCATCGCGTACCACTTCAGCTCAGCTCCGGTGCGGCGCGCCAGCTCCTGCCACGGCACGAGGTTGGCGTGGTGCTCGAGCTCCGTGATCACGATGGTGTCGCCCTCGCCCACCGCGAACTCGCCGGCACGCGTATCGCCCAGCACGTAGGCGACCAGGTTCAGCGCCTCGGTGGCGTTTTTGGTGAACGCGATCTCGTCGTTGTCCGCGCCCACGAAGGCGGCGATGGCCTCGCGGGCGGACTCGTAGGCGTCGGTGGCCTCCTCCGCCAGCTCGTAGGAGCCACGGTGCACGGGCGCGTTGCAGCCGAGCACGAAGTCGCGCTCAGCGTCCCACACCCGCTGCGGGCGCTGCGACGTCGCCCCCGAATCCAGGTACACCAGCGGCTTGCCGCCGCGCACGGTGCGAGACAGGATCGGGAACTCCTTGCGGATGGCTGTTACGTCGAGCGCCATTAGATGAACTTCTCGTAGCCCTCGGCCTCGAGCTGGTCGGCGAGGGATGCGTCGCCGGTCTGCACGATCTTGCCGTCGGCGAAGACGTGGATGTAGTCGGGCTTGACGTAGTTCAGGATGCGCTTGTAGTGCGTGATCATGAGCACGCCGCCGCCGGTCTCGTCCTGGTAGCGGTTGATGCCCTCGGAGACGATGCGCAGCGCGTCGACGTCCAGGCCGGAGTCGGTCTCGTCCATGACCGCGAACTTCGGCTTCATCAGCGCGAGCTGCATGACCTCGTGGCGCTTCTTCTCGCCGCCGGAGAAGCCCTCGTTGACGGAGCGCTCGGAGAAGGAGGCATCCATCTGCAGCGCCTCGCGGGCGGCGTTGAGCTCGCCGACCCACTCGCGCAGCTTCGGGGCCTCGCCGCGTACGGCGGAGACCGCGGAGCGCATGAAGTTCGAGGAGGACACGCCCGGCACCTCAACCGGGTACTGCATGGCCAGGAAGAGGCCGGCGCGTGCGCGCTCGTCGATCTCCATGTCGAGCACGTTCTCGCCGTCGAGAAGCACCTCGCCCTCGGTCACCTCGTACTTCGGGTGGCCCGCCAGGGTGTAGGCGAGGGTGGACTTGCCGGAGCCGTTCGGGCCCATGATCGCGTGGGTCTCGCCGCCCTTGATGGTCAGGTTGACGCCCTTGAGGATCGGCTTCGGCTCCTGGCCTTCCTCGGTGGGCAGGACGTTGGCGTGCAGGTTCTTAATTTCCAGGGTGGACATGTATTGCTCCTTTTAGTTTTCGTTGCGCTCGAGCTCGCCGGCGACGCGGGCGATGAGTTCTTCGCGGATGGACTCGACGGGGATTTGGTTGAGGACCTCGTTGAAGAAGCCGCGGATGATCAGGCGGGTGGCGTCTTCCTCGCGGATGCCGCGGGAGCGCAGGTAGAACAGCTGGTCGTCGTCGAAGCGGCCGACGGTTGCGGCGTGGCCCGCGCCGGCGATCTCGCCGGTTTCGATCTCCAGGTTCGGGATGGCGTCCGCGCGTGCGCCGTCGGTGAGCACCAGGTTGCGGTTGGTCTCGTAGGTGTCGGTGCCCTTCGCCTCGGCACGGATGAGCACGTCGCCCACCCAGCAGGTGCGTGCCTCCGGCAGCTTGGAGGCCTTATCGCCCTGTAGCGCGCCCTTGTACAGCACGTTGGAGCGGCAGTTCGGCACCGCGTGATCCACCAGGAGGCGGTTCTCGATGTACTGGCCCGCGTCGGCGAAGTACACGCCAGTCAGCTCGGCGTCGCCGCCCGGCGCCTCGAAGGCGAGGCGCGGGGTGATGCGGACGATCTCGCCGCCGAAGGTGGCCACGTGGTGGCGCAGGGTTGCATCGCGCTTCACGACGATCGACTGCTGGCCCACATGCACCGCATCCAGTTCCCAGTCGGCGTCCACCACGGCGTTGACGCGGGAGCCCTCGCCGATGACCCAGTTGACGTTGTCGGCGTGGGTGCCGGAGCCCGCGTAGCGCACCACAACGGTGGCGGAAGAGTTCGCGCCGGTCTCGACCACGACGGTGCCAAAGGTGGTCTTGTCGGCGCCCGCGCCGGTGATGGTCACGGTGATCGGCTCGGTCAGCTCCGCGTTCGCCGGCACCGAGATCAGGGTGGCGTTCTCGGAGGAGGTCCACGCCTGGGCGGCGACACGGTCGACGGGGGCGCCGGCGGCGGTCACGCGCTCGTCGTCAAGCGAAACCTGCTCGACTGCGACCTCGCTGGGAGCATCCACCGCAATCTGCGCGTCGGCCTGCGGGGCAAACTCGCCGTTGTGCAGGCCGCGCAGGCGGCGCAGGGAGATGAAGCGCCAGACCTCGTCGCGGCCGCCCGGGACCTCGAAGTCTTCCACGTTGAAGGAGGAAAACAGGTCGCCCTTGTTGTTGTGCGTGGTGGCGTTTTTGACGGTTTCGGCCATTTAGCCCACCGATCCTTCCATTTGCAGCTCGATGAGGCGGTTCAGCTCGAGGGCGTACTCCATGGGCAGCTCCTTGGCGATCGGCTCGACAAAGCCGCGCACGATCATGGCCATGGCCTCTTCCTCGGCGATGCCGCGGGACATGAGGTAGAACAGCTGGTCCTCGGAAACCTTGGACACCTTCGCCTCATGGCCCAGGGTCACGCGGTCGTTGCGGATGTCGTTGTACGGGTAGGTGTCCGAGCGCGAGATGTCGTCCACCAGCAGCGCGTCGCACTCCACGTTGGACGCGGAGTCGTGCGCGTTGGCGTTGATCTGCACCAGTCCGCGGTAGGCCGCGCGGCCGCCGCCGCGGGCGACGGACTTGGACACGATGGACGAGGATGTGTGCGGCGCCATATGCGTCATCTTCGCGCCGGTGTCCTGGAACTGGCCCTCTCCCGCAAACGCGACGGAGAGCACCTCGCCGCGGGCGTGCTCGCCGGTCATCCACACGGCCGGGTACTTCATGGTCACCTTGGAGCCGATGTTGCCGTCGACCCACTCCATGGTCGCGCCCTCTTCAGCCTTCGCACGCTTGGTGACCAGGTTGTAGACGTTGCTGGACCAGTTCTGGATGGTGGTGTAGCGGCAGCGGCCGCCCTTCTTCACGATGATCTCCACCACCGCGGAGTGCAGCGAGTCCGACTTGTAGATCGGGGCGGTGCAGCCCTCGACGTAGTGCACGTAGGCGTCCTCGTCGACGATGATGAGGGTGCGCTCGAACTGGCCCATGTTCTCCGTGTTGATGCGGAAGTAGGCCTGCAGCGGGATGTCCACGTGGACCCCCGGCGGGACGTAGATGAAGGAGCCGCCGGACCACACAGCGGTGTTCAGCGCGGAGAACTTGTTGTCGCCGGCCGGGATGACGGAGCCGAAGTACTCCTTGAACAGGTCCTCGTGCTCGCGCAGGGCGGTGTCGGTGTCGACGAAGATGACGCCCTTTTCCTCCAGGTCCTCGCGGATCTGGTGGTAGACCACCTCGGACTCGTACTGCGCGGCCACACCTGCGACGAGCCGCTGCTTCTCTGCCTCCGGGATGCCCAGCTTGTCGTAGGTGTTCTTGATGTCTTCCGGCAGGTCGTCCCAGCTGGCGGCCTGCTCCTCGGTGGAGCGGACGTAGTACTTGATGTTGTCGAAGTCGATGTCGGACAAGTCCGCGCCCCAGGTGGGCATGGGCTTCTTGTCAAAGATCTCCAACGCCTTCACGCGCTGGTTGAGCATCCATTCCGGCTCGCTTTTGATGCCGGAGATGTCGCGCACGACCTCTTCGTTCAGGCCCCGGCGCGCGGAGGCGCCGGCGACGTCAGAGTCGTGCCAGCCGTAGTTGTAGGCACCGATCGACTCGATGATCTCGTCGTCGTTCATCGGCTTCTCAAGGCCTGGTGTGGGCTTCACTTCAGTCATTGTCAGCCGCTCCTTTCGTTGCTGTTCCCGCCGGGCGCGTCCGGGTGCGCGCCGCAGCAAGGGGGATGTTAATTGTGCAGATTCCGTCGCCGTCGGAGATGAGGGCGAGCGGCTGCACATGCGTATCGACGATCCGCGCCACCGCCTCCCTTTCCGCCTCGCAGAATTCCGGGTGCGCCGCGGCGACGGCGGACACCGGGCAGTGGTGCTGGCAGATCTGGATGCCGGCGTCGGTGCGGTGGACGCTCGGGGCGTAGCCGTGCCTTTCCAGCGCGGCGGCGACGCGGCGCGCCGTCGACTCGGCATCTTCCGCCGGTTCCACGTCGCCGAGGATCTTCTCCACGCGAGCGCGGGCGAAGTCGCGCACCGCGTCTTCGCCCCCGATCTGCTGGATCAGTTCCACGGCGTCGAGCGCGAGACCGTCGTAATGCGAACCGAAGCGCTCCCGGCCCGCGGCGGTGAGCTGGAAGTGCTTGGCCGGACGGCCGCGCCCCTGCTCCTCGCCCGCGACGGCGCGCGGTGCGCAAGGCTCGGCCAGCTGCTCCTCGACGAGCTTGTCCACGTGCCTGCGCACGCCGGCCGCCGAGAGGTCGAGCTCTTCCGCGATGTCGCTGGCCGCTACCGGCCCCCGCTTGAGCAGGACCGACATCACCTGCGAGCGCGTGTCGCCGCCAGCGCGGGACGCGTCCGCAGGAGCGGGGTTGCGGCTTACTGCTGAATTCGCTGTATCCGCTGTATCCACGATGGCACCACCTTTCGCTCGATGTGGTCTGAGTCGCTGCCTTTTCACAACACTAGTGTGTTGTAAATATTCCTGCCGCACCGGGTGGGCCCGTGTCGGAGCGCGCCTTAGACTGTTCAACCGTGACTGCACCCGACCGCCCGCACGGCTCCCGACGCGCCCGCCGCGCCCCGCGCGTGAACGTGGCCAGCGAGCTGCCGCGCTTCGGGCGACCCGGGTCCCGCTCGACGCTGCTGCACGACCCGGCCTCGCCTGCGCACAGCGCACCCACAAGCGCGGCTGTGCGGGCCCGCGAGCGCGGCCGTTTCGCCGCGCTGCGCTGGGCGGGGGCCGCCGGCGCGTTCCTGATCGGTTTCGCGGGTATCGGCGGCGGCGCCCTGCCGGTGGTGGAAAACCCGTGGCAGAATTTCCCCTTCGGCGCGGAGATGGGGCGCATGATGCTCGCCTCCAACGCGCTCGTGCTCATCGGCGTCGGCGTGCTGGTGGCGGCGTGGCTGGCCATGGCCCCGTTCGTCGGGGCGTCGCCAGGCGCGGCGCGCGGGGCGCGGGTGAGCAACCCGGAGATGCTGCGCACTTTCATCGCCTGGGTGGTCCCGCTCATCGCCACCGCGCCGCTTTTCACCCAGGACATCTACTCCTACCTGGCCAACGGCAGCATCGTGCGCCAGGGGCTCGACCCGTACTCCTCCGGCCCCGTCGAGCTGCTGGGGGTGGAGCACCACCTCGCCCGCTCCGTGCCGTTCATTTGGGCGCACTCGCCTAGCCCGTACGGACCGGTGGCGCTGGGGACCGCGGCGGTGATCTCGCACATCACCGGCGATTCAATCTTCTGGGGCGTGCTCGCCCACCGCGCCGTGTCTGTCGCTGGCATCCTCGCCGCGGCTTGGGCCGTGCTCGCGCTGGCGAAGCGCTGCGGCGTGACCGGCCCGGCCGCTTTGTGGCTGGGCATCCTCAACCCGTTGACGGTGCTGCACATGGTCGGCGGCATCCACAACGAGGCCATCATGATGGGCCTGCTGCTCGTCGGCCTGGAGGTGGGGCTGCGCGGCATCGACCGGCTCGAGAGCAACCGCCGCTCCGGCTGGGCGCTGCTCGCTGCCTCTGCCGCCCTGATCAGCTGCGCCGGCATGGTGAAGGTGATCGGCTTTTTGGCCCTCGGGTTCACCGGCATGGCGCTGGCCCGCCACCTGCGCACCCGCCCGCAGCGCCAGCGCAGCGGCCCCCGCGCCATCGCGACCTCCGCCGCCCTGCACGCGACCATGCTGGCGGCCACCGCCATCGCGGTCTCGCTGGCCTCCGGCATCGGCCTGGGCTGGGTCACCGGCCAGGGCGGCGCCGCCCAGATCCGCAGCTGGCTGTCTCTGACCACCGACATCGGCGTCGCCGGAGGCTTCCTCGGCATGAACCTGGGGCTCGGCGACCACACGGACGCGATGCTCAGCGTGACCCGCTGGGCGGGGCTAACGGTCGCGGCGGCGTTTGCGCTGCGCATGCTGTGGGCCACCTACCGCGGCACCATCCACCCGGTAGGCGGGCTCGGCGTGTCCACCTTCGTGCTGGTGGTGCTGTTTCCCGTCGTGCACCCCTGGTACCCGCTGTGGGCCGTGCTGCCGCTCGCGGCGTGGGCGAACCGCTTTACCTTCCGCGCCTCTGTGGCCGGGTACTCGGCGCTGGTGAGCTTCCTCGTCCTCCCTCGCGGGCTCCGTCTCCAGGCGGGCGCCGTCGCCACGATTTACGGCTCCGCCGTCGTCGGCTTCATCCTCCTGGCGGCGTGCGTAGCGCTCGCGCTTCGGGTGTGGCGGCGCAGGAGGTCTACACTCATCACCCATGAGTGATCACGCGCTGGTCGTCGAAAGCGTTATCAAGCGATTCGGCGAGAAAACGGCGGTTGACGGGCTCTCTTTCACAGCGCGGCGCGGCGAGCTGCTCGCGCTTCTGGGCCCCAACGGCGCCGGCAAAACCACCACCATCGAGATGTGCGAGGGCTTCACCAAACCCACCTCCGGGTCGATCCGGGTGCTCGGCATGGACCCGGTCGCGCATCCGCAGAAGGTGCGCGACCGCATCGGCATCATGCTCCAGGGCGGCGGCTCCTACGCCGGCGTCTCCGTCGAGGAGATGCTCAACCTCGCCGCCAGCTACAACAAGCACCCCCACGACCCGCGCTGGCTCATGGAGCTAGTCGGCCTCCAGGGGGCGACGAAGACTACCTACCGGCGCCTCTCGGGCGGCCAGCAGCAGCGCCTGTCGCTGGCGCTGGCCCTGATCGGCCGCCCCGAGCTGATCTTCTTGGACGAGCCCACCGCGGGCCTGGACGCCCAGTCACGCATGGCGGTGTGGGACATCATCTCGGCGCTGAAGCGCGACGGGGTGAGCGTCCTGCTCACCACCCACCTCATGGACGAGGCCGAAAGCCTCGCGGACGACGTGGTCATCATCGACCACGGCACCGTCGTCGCCCAGGGCTCCCCGGAGGAGCTCACCAGCCACGAGGAGTTTCCGGTGCTTTCTTTCGACACTGCAGAGGCCTTCGAGGTGCACAAGCTTAACGACGAGCTCACGCCCGCCGGCCTCACCGTCGAGGAAGTCCGGCCCCGCAGTTACCGGATCAAGGGCACGGGCTCGCCGGAGGTCGTCGAGAAGCTGGCGCGCGAGGCGGCACGCCAAGGTGTGCTGATCCGCGAGCTGAGCGTGTCCCACCGCAACTTGGAGGACGTGTTTTTGGACATCACTGGAAGGGAGCTGAGGAGCTAATGGAAAAGCTCACCCCCGGAATCTTCGCCCCGGCGCCGCAGCGGGCGTCCTTCGGCCGGATGGCCGCAGCCCAGGGGCGCATCGAGGCGAAGCTGATGCTGCGCCACGGCGAGCAGCTCCTGGTCAACGTGCTGATCCCGGCGGCGATCCTGCTGGCGGCCCACTTCGCCCCGATTTTGGGCGACAACACCGACTCGGGTGTGCTGGTGCCCATGGTTTTCGCCGTGGCCGCCACCGGTGCGGGCTTTACCGGCCAGGCCATCGCCGTCGCCTTCGACCGCCGCTACGGGGCCTTGAAGCGCACCGGCGCGTCCGGGGTGCCGCCCTGGACCATCATCGTGGGCAAGATCCTCGGCGTGCTGGCTACGGTGGTGGTGCAGCTGGTGGTGCTCGGCGCAATCGCCCTGGCGTTGGGGTGGCGCGTGACCCCCGCCGGCGCCGCGTTCGGGCTGGCCACCCTCCTGTGTGGCGTGGCCGCGTTCACCGCGCTGGGGCTGCTGATGGGCGGCACCCTGCGCGCCGAGCTGGTGCTGGCGCTTGCGAACCTGATCTGGCTAGTGCTCATGGGCATCCTCGGCTGGGTGGGCTACTCCGGCGACATCGCGCACGCCGGGTGGTGGAACGCGGTGCCCACCGTGGCGCTGGCAGGCGCGCTGGTGCAAGCGCTGTCTTTGCAGGTCAACTGGGTGGCGTGGGCCTCACTCGCCGCCTGGGGGGTCGCCGCGGTGACCGCGGCCGTGCGCTTGTTCCGCTTTGACGGCTAGGCGCGATACACTCACCACGATCAACATCGTCCGAAAGTTGGAGAAACAGTGACCGCAACCACAGCCGAGACCCGCCCGAACTCCTGGAGGGAGGCCTGGCGCGACCCGTCACTGAAGCTGCAGCGCACCCTCGCGATGGTGCTGCTGCTGTGCCAGGGCGGCATCACCGTCACCGGCTCGCTCGTGCGCGTGACCGGCTCCGGCCTCGGCTGCGACACCTGGCCGCTGTGCCACGAGGGCTCGCTCGTGCCGGTCGCCGGCGCGGCGCCCTGGATCCACCAAGCCATCGAGTTCGGCAACCGCACCCTGACCTTCGTGGTCGCCGCGGCCGCCGGCCTCGTGCTGTACGCCGTGATCCGCGCCGGGCGCCGCAAGGACATCAAGACCCTGGCCTGGATCTCCCTGCTCGGCGTGGTCGTGCAGGCCGTCATCGGCGGCATCTCCGTGCGACTGGACCTGCGCTGGTGGTCCGTGGCGGTGCACTTCCTGCCGTCGATGGTGCTCGTGTTCGTCGCCGCGATGCTGTACATGCGCATCGCCGAGCCCGACAACGCCGCGCCCACCCGCCGCTACCCCGGCTCCGCGCAGACGTGGACGCTCATCGCTGCCGCCGCGCTGTGCCTCGTGCTTGTCACCGGCACCATGGTCACCGGCTCCGGCCCGCACGCCGGCGACGCCGCAGCGGGCCTGGAAGGCCGCCTCGAGATGGACACGCGCGTGCTCGCCTACATGCACGCCGTGTGCATGTACCTCTACCTCATCGCCACCATCATCACCACGGTGCTGCTGCGCAACTCCGGCGCGCCGGAGGATGCCAAGCGCACCGCCTACGTGCTCATCGCCATGATCCTCGTGCAGTGGGCCATCGGCGTGATCCAGTTCCGCATGGGGGTTCCGCGCTGGACAATCCCGGCGCATATCGCCATGTCGTCGACCGTCGTTGCATTCAGCGGCTTCCTTTTTGCACATGGGAAGCGCAGGTTGCCTACGCTCGTGTGACATGAAAGCAATCGTTGTCACATCCCACGGCGGCCCGGAAGTCCTCGAGTACAAGGATGCCGAGCCGCCACAGCCGTCTGAGGGGCAGTTGCTTGTCGACGTCGCGTACGCCGGCATCAACTACATCGACACCTACTTCCGCTCCGGAACCTACCCCTCAAACCCGCCGTACATCCCCGGCACGGAGGGCTGCGGCCGCGTGGTGGAAGATCCCAAGGGCGAGATCGCGCCCGGCACCCTCGTAGCCTGGCACGCCGCCCCCGGCTCGTACGCCGAACAGGTGGCGGTGGACCGCAACCGCCTGGTCGCCGTGCCGGAGGGCGTCGATCCTGCGGTGGCGGCCTCGATGCTGCTGCAGGGCATGACCTCGCACTACCTCCTCCACGGCGTGCGCGAGACGAAGCCGGGCGACACCATGGTGGTCACCGCCGGCGCCGGCGGCGTGGGGCTGATCCTGACCCAGATGGCGGCCGCCGAGGAGGCGACCGTGTACTCAGTGGTCTCCAGCGACGAGAAAGAACAGCTCGCCTACGAGGCGGGCGCGACCAAGGTGTTCCGCTACGGCGAGGACCTGGCCGAGCAGATCAAGGCCGAAAACGGCGGCGGCGTGGACGTGGTCTACGACGGCGTCGGCCAAGACACCTTCGAGATGTGCCTCAACGTCACCCGCCCACGCGGGCTGGTCTGCTCGTTCGGCTCCGCCTCCGGCGACGTCGAGCCGTTCAAGATCCAGGAGCTCAACGCCCACGGCGCGCTGTTTCTCACCCGCCCGTCGCTGAAGCACTACGTGGCCACGGACGACGAGTTCCTCATGCGCGCCCAGGCCGTGGCCCGGGCGGTGGAAGAGGGCACGGTGAAAATCCGCATCCACCCGCCCTACGAGCTGAAAAACGCCCGCCAGGCCCACGAGGACCTGCAGGCGCGAAAGACCACCGGCTCGGTTGTGCTGAAGGTCTAGAACAGCAGCTGGCCGACGGTCTCCCAGCCGAGCACCGCGTCGAAGGACAGGCCCAAAAACAGCGCGGCGAGGTAGTTGTTGGAGAGAATGAACAGCTTCAGCGGCTTGACGTTCTCGCCGCGCACGATGCCCTGGTGCAGCTTGGTCGCCATGACCAAGAACGCCGCACCCGAGGCGATCGCGATTACCAGGTAGATCCAGGACGCGGCCGGCACCAGCAGCAGCGAGACGGCCACGGTGAGCCAGGAGTAGATCACGATCTGGCGGGAGGTTTCTTCCGCAGTCGCCACCACCGGCAGCATGGGCACGTTGGCGCGGGCGTAGTCGTCCTTGTACTTCATGGCCAGCGCCCAGGTGTGCGGCGGGGTCCAGAAGAAGATGATCAAAAACAGCACGATGGCCTGCCACCAGTTGTCGGCGGAGCCGTCGTTGACGTTGTCGCGGATCACGGCCCAGCCCACCATCACGGGCATGCAGCCGGCGGCGCCGCCCCAGATGACGTTTTGCCAGGTGCGGCGCTTCAGCCACTTCGTGTAGACGAAGATGTAGAAGAAGTTGGTCAGCAGGATGAAAAACGCCGCCAGCCAGGAGTTGCACAGCACCCCGAGCCACAGCACGGACAACACGAGCATGACCCAGGCGAACACCGCCGCCTTCTGCTTGGTCACCGTGTGGCGCACCAGCGGACGGGCGCGGGTGCGGCCCATCTTCTGGTCGATGTCGTAGTCCGCGACCATGTTGAAGGTGTTCGCGGCGGCCGCCCCCATCCAGCCGCCGAGCAGCGTGCCCAGCACGAGCCAGAGGTGCACCTCGCCGCGGTGCGCCTGCAGCATCGCAGGGATCGCGGCGACCAAGAGAAGTTCAATGACCCTCGGCTTCGTCAACGCGAAATATGCCTTGATGGTCTCCAACAACTCTCTCCTTTTTGTACCGCCGTCGGGCGCGGGCAATCATACCTTCGGACGATGGTAGCCCCAACCAACGCGAGTCAACGAATCGAGGATGGGGTGGGACCGGAGGCGTCGATAAGCGATATGCTTTTGTGCGACCTTAAAGAAAGCGAGGACCCCATGACGCTGCCCCCGAAACTGCAGGCAATGACCGAGCGCAACTACCCGCAGGACTGGACCGAGACCGACACCCGCGCCGTTGACACGGCCAGGGTGCTCGCCGCGGACGCGGTGGAAAATTGCGGCTCCGGCCACCCCGGCACTGCCATGAGCCTCGCGCCGCTGGCCTACACCCTGTTCCAGCGCGTGATGGACGTGGACCCGGCCGACAAGGACTGGGTGGGCCGCGACCGCTTCGTGCTGTCCAACGGCCACTCCTCGCTCACGCAGTACGTGCAGCTCTACCTCGGCGGCTTCGGGCTGGAGCTGCAGGACCTGAAGGACCTGCGCACCTGGGGTTCGAAGACCCCGGGCCACCCGGAGTACAACCACACCGACCACATCGAGATCACCACCGGCCCGCTCGGCCAGGGCCTCGCCTCCGCCGTGGGCATGGCGATGGCTTCTCGACGTGAACGCGGCCTGTTCGACCCCGACGCCCCCGCCGGCGAGTCCCCCTTCGACCACTACATCTACGTCGTGGCCGGCGACGGCTGCCTGCAGGAGGGCGTGACCTCCGAGGCGTCCTCGCTCGCCGGCACGCAGCAGCTGGGCAACCTCGTCCTGTTCTGGGACGACAACCGCATCTCCATCGAGGACGACACCCAGATCGCGTTCACCGAGGACGTGCTCAAGCGTTACGACGCCTACGGCTGGCAGACGCTGACCGTCGAATCCGGCGAGGACGTCGCCGCCATCGAGGCCGCCGTGGCCGAGGCGAAGGCGGAGCCGACCAAGCCGACGATCATCCGCGTGAAAACCGTGATCGGCTACCCGGCCCCGAACCTGATGAACACCGGCGCCATCCACGGCGCGGCACTCGGTGCCGACGAGGTCGCCGCGGTCAAGGAGGCGCTCGGCTTCGACCCGGCCGTGAACTTCCCGGAAGAGGACGAGGTGATCGCCCACACCCGCAAGCTGCGCGAGCGCGCCGCTTCCAAGCGGGCCGCCTGGGACGAGAAGTTCAACGCCTGGGCCGAGGCGAACCCGGAGCGCAAGGCGCTGCTGGACCGCCTCACCGCCCGCGAGCTGCCGGCGGGTTGGAAGAAGGACTTCCCCACCTGGGAGCCGGACGCGAAGGGTGTGGCCACCCGCAAGGCCTCCGCCGCCGCGATCCAGGCCGCCGCGGCCGCGCTGCCTGAGCTGTGGGGCGGCTCCGCCGACCTGGCCGGCTCCAACAACACCTTGATCGAGGGCGCGCCGTCGTTTGGTCCGCGCTCCATTTCCACCGAGATGTTCTCTGCCGACCCGTACGGGCGCAACTTGCACTTCGGCATCCGCGAGCACGCCATGGGCGCGGTGATGAACGGCATCGCCCTGCACGGCGGCACCCGCGTCTACGGCGGCACCTTCCTCATCTTCTCCGAGTACCTCTACCCCGCCATCCGCGTGGCCGCCCTGTCCGGCATCGATAGCTACTACGTGTTCACCCACGACTCCATCGGCCTCGGCGAGGACGGCCCGACCCACCAGCCGGTGGAGACCCTGGCCGCCCTGCGCGCCATCCCGGACGTGGCCGTGATCCGCCCGGCCGACGCGAACGAGACCTCCGCCGCCTGGATCGCCGCGCTCGAGGCGAAGGAGCAGCCGAAGGCGCTGGCCCTGTCGCGCCAGAACCTGCCGGTGCTCGAGGGCACCAAGGAGAAGGCCTTCGACGGCGTGGCCCGCGGCGCCTACGTGCTGGTCGAGGAATCCGCTGATACCCCGGACGTGATCCTCATGGCGTCCGGCTCCGAGGTGCAGTACGCCGTCGAGGCCGCCAAGGTCCTCGAGGCCGAGGGCACCGCGGCCCGCGTGGTGTCGGTGCCGTCCATGGACTGGTTCATGGAGCAGGACGACGCCTACATCGACGCCGTGCTGCCGCGCGACGTCAAGGCCCGCGTCTCCGTGGAGGCCGCGACCTCCATGCCGTGGTTCCGCTTCCTCGGCGAATACGGCCGCGCCGTGTCCCTGGAGCACTTCGGCGCCTCCGCCCCCGGCGCCGAGCTGTTCGAGCGCTTCGGCTTCACCACCGACAACGTCGTTCGCACCGGCCGCGAGACCCTCGAGTGCGTGCGCGAGGAGCGCAGCGTGGCGACGAGCGCGCGCGTCGGCGACACCGAGTCCGAGCCCACCCGCGGCGACGGGCGTTAGGTCGCAAGCTCGCAAACGGAGAAGGAAGGAATTTAGACATGACCGCAATCGACGACCTCTACCAGGCCGGCACCTCCACCTGGCTCGACGACCTGTCGCGCGAGCGCATCGCCACCGGCAACCTCGCCGAGGTCAAGCAGGCGAAGTCCATCGTCGGCGTGACCACCAACCCCGCGATCTTCGCCGCCGCCATGGGCTCCGGCACCCACTACGACGAGCAGCTCGCCGAGCTGAAGCAGGCCGGCACCACCGCCGACGCCGCCGTCTACGCCATGAGCGTGAAAGACGTCCAGGACGCCTGCGACCTCTTCCGCGGCACCTATGAGGCCACCGGCGGCAAGGACGGCCGCGTCTCCATCGAGGTGGACCCGCGCTTCGCAGCCGACGAGGCGAAGACCATCGAACAGGCCCGCGAGCTGTGGCAGCTGGTGGACCGCGACAACCTCATGATCAAGATCCCGGCGACCGATGAGTCGCTGCCCGCCGTCACCGCGGCGCTGGCCGAGGGCATCTCCGTCAACGTCACCCTGATCTTCTCGGTGGAGCGCTACAAGCAGGTCATCGACGCCTACAAGGACGGCATCCGCAAGGCCGCCGCCGCAGGCCACGATGTCAGCCGCATCCACTCGGTGGCGTCTTTCTTCGTCTCCCGCATGGACACCGAGGTGGACAAGCGCCTCGAGGCCATCGGCACCGACGAGGCGCTGGCGCTGCGCGGCAAGGCGGGCATCGCCAACGCACGGTTGGCGTATGCGCTGTTTGAGCGCGAGTTTGGCAAAGCTGACGTCGATAAGCTTCCTGCGAACGCGAACGCCCAGCGCCCCCTGTGGGCATCGACCGGTGTGAAGAACCCGGACTACCCGGCGACGATGTACGTCACCGAGCTCGCCGGCCCGCAGACCGTGAACACGATGCCGGAGAAGACGCTCGACGCTGTGCTTCGCGACGGCGGCGTGCACGGCGACACCCTCACCGGCACCGAAGCCGTCTCCCGCGAGACCTTCGCGGCGCTGCGGAGCGTGGGCATCGACCTCGACGACGTGGTCGCCGTGCTGGAGCGCGAAGGCGTGGAGAAGTTCGTGGACGCGTGGCAGGAGCTGCTCGATTCCATGACTGCTAGGCTCGCCTAACGTGACTTCACCGCACCAGGAGTGGACCAACCCGCTGCGCTCGCCGGCTGACAAGCGCCTCCCCCAGATCGCCGGGCCCTCGGGCATGGTGATCTTCGGGGTCACCGGCGACCTCGCCCGCAAGAAGCTGCTACCGGCCGTCTACGACCTGGCCAACCGCGGCCTTTTGCCCGGCGGGTTCACGCTGGTCGGCTACGGGCGGCGCGACTGGACCAAGGCCGACTTCGAGGCGTACGTGCGCAAAGCTGTCGATGAAGGCGCGCGCACCGAGTTCCACGAGAACGTGTGGCAGCGCCTCGCCGAGGGTCTCGAGTTCGTCCAGGGCAACTTCGACGACGACGCCGCCTTCGACCGCCTCGCCGCCACCTGCAAGCGCAGCGACGACGAGCGCGGCACCGCCGGCAACTGGGCCTACTACCTGTCCGTGCCGCCGGAGTTTTTCGCCGAGGTGGTCCACCAGCTGGACCGCTCCGGCATGGCGCACGAGGGCGAGAACCAGTGGCGCCGCGTGATCATTGAAAAGCCGTTCGGCCACGACCTCAAATCCGCGGAGAAGCTCAACGAGGTCGTCGGCGCGGTGTTCGACGAGCGCTCCGTCTTCCGCATCGACCACTACCTGGGCAAGGAGACGGTGCAGAACATTCTGGCGCTGCGCTTTTCCAACCAGATGTTTGAGCCGGTGTGGAACTCCCACTACATCGACCACGTGCAGATCACCATGGCCGAGGACATCGGCCTGGGCGGGCGCGCCAGCTACTACGACGGCATCGGCGCCGCCCGCGACGTGATCCAGAACCACCTGATCCAGCTGCTCGCCCTGGTGGCCATGGAGGAGCCGACCTCGTTCTCCCCCGGCCAGCTGCGCGCCGAGAAACTCAAGGTGCTGCGCGCCACCTCGGCGGTGGGCCCGTTCGGCAAAACCACCGCCCGCGGGCAGTACACCGCCGGGTGGCAGGGTTCGAAGAAGGTCGTTGGCCTGCGCGAGGAGGAAGGCTTCGACCCGAACTCCACCACCGAGACGTTTGCGGCCTGCACCCTGCAGATCGATTCCCGCCGCTGGGCCGGGGTGCCGTTCTACCTGCGCACCGGCAAGCGGCTGGGCCGCCGCGTCACCGAGATCGCGCTGGTGTTCAAGCGCCCGCCGTACCAGCCGTTCTCCCAGGGGCAGACGGACCTTTTGACCAACAACGCGGTAGTCATCCGCGTCCAGCCCGACGAGGGCGTGCTCATGCGCTTCGGCTCCAAAGTCCCCGGTCCCGGCATGGAGCTGCGCGACGTGAACATGGATTTCGCCTACTCCGAGGCATTCACCGAGCAGTCCCCCGAGGCCTACGAACGCCTCATCCTGGACGCGCTGCTCGACGAGTCCAGCCTGTTTCCCACCAACTCCGAGGTGGAGCGTAGCTGGGAGATCCTGGATCCGGTACTGGATTACTGGGCCGAGCAAGGCAGCCCCGACGATTACGCCGCCGGCACCTGGGGGCCGGCCTCCGCCGAGCGCATGCTGTCGAAGGACGGGCGCGCCTGGCGGCGTCCATAAGCAAGAAAGGCTCGAGCATGATCACCGAACTGCCGGACACCACCACCAAAGCCATCGCCGCCGAGCTCTCCCACGCACGGGAGCGCCACTCACTGGCCACCGGGCGCGTGCTCACCCTGCTGGTGGCCATCGACGACGCGCGCGACGACAGCATCGACGAGACACTCGCCACCCTGCGCGACGCCTCCTTCGAGCACCCAGCCCGCGTGCTGGTGCTCATCTCCGGCGACCCGGAAGCCGAAACCCGCCTCGACGCGCAGGTGCTGGTGGCCACCGACGCCGGCGCCTCCGAGGTCGTGGTCATGCGCCTCTACGGCGAGCTGACCGGCCACATGGGCGCCGTGGTCACCCCGCTGCTGCTGCCGGACACCCCCGTGGTGGCGTGCTGGCCGCTGAAGGCCCCGAAGCACCCGGCGGGCACGCAGCTGGGCCGGATTGCGCAGCGCCGCATCACGAACCTGCGCCGCGGCACAAACGGGGTGACCCTCGGTGATCTCACTGAAGGCTACAAGCACGGCGATTCGGACATGATGTGGTCGCGGATCACCCCGTGGCGCGGCATCGTCGCCTCCGCCCTGGACCGCCACCCCGGCACACGGGTCCACAGCGCCGAGATCGCGGGCGCCGCCGGGGACCCGAGCGTGGACCTGGCTGCGGGCTGGCTCGCCTCCAGCCTGGGCGTGCAGGTCACCCGCTGCGAGGGCGATGCGGCCGGAGACTTTCCCATCGCCCGCCTCGTGCTGCACTGCGACGGCGGCGACGTGGAGGTCGCGGTCCAGGACAGCCACACCGTGCGCATCTCCGCGCCCGGCAACGCCGATTCGTTCGTGGCCATGGGCGAGCGCACCGAGGCCGAAAGCCTCGCCGAGGACCTGCGCCACCTCGGCCCGGACACCACCTACGAGCGCGCGCTGCGCGGACTTCAAGGAGTACACAATGAGCTTTAACGACCTTGCATCGCTTCTCGACGCCGCGACCTCCCGGTTCACCGCCCTCATGTCCGATGTCCACGCGGAGGGCCGCACCGCACGCGTGGTGCTCACCGGCGGCACCGCCGGCATCGCCCTGCTGGAGCGCCTCGCCGACGAGGACATCGACTGGTCGCGCGTGGAGGTCTTCTTCGGCGACGAGCGCAACGTGCCGGCTGACCACCCCGACTCCAACGAGGGGCAGGCCCGCGCGGCGCTGCTGTCCAAGGTGGACATCCCGGAGGAGAACATCCACGGCTACGGCCTCGACGGCGGCCCGATGGACGCCGCGGTGGAACGCTACCGTGGCCTCGTCGGTGACGGCGGCTTCGACCTGCACCTGTTGGGCATGGGTGGCGAGGGCCACATCAACTCCCTGTTCCCCCACACCGACGCTGTGCGCGAGCGCGACGCGATGGTGGTGGCGGTGACGGACTCGCCGAAGCCGCCCGCCGAGCGCGCCACCCTGACCCTGCCGGCGGTGCAGTCCGCCGACCGTGTGTGGCTGCTCGTCTCCGGCGCGGAGAAGGCGGAGGCGGCGAGCCACGCCTCCGACGGGGCCGAAGCCGCCGACGACTGGCCGGTCGCCGGCGCTATCGGGCGTAAAGAAACGGTCCTGTTCGCCACGAAGGACGCAACAGGACCGTTCTAGTTTCGCGCGTGCTTAGACCGCGTAGGTCTGAATCAGGTTCAGGCCGATGATGCAGAGGATCCAGATCAGGGCCAACAGCACGGTGACGCGGTCGAGGTTCTTCTCCACCGTGGTCGAGCCGGACAGGTTTGCCTGGACGCCGCCGCCGAACAGGCTGGACAGGCCGCCACCCTTACCCTTGTGGAGCAGGACGAAGACGGTCATGAGGATCGCGGCGATCACCAGCACAATCTCAAGGGCTAAAGCCATGTGTGCGACACCTTTCAAAATGGGCGATGGTGCAAACTCCCGATGAGCTTACACCACCGCAAAGACGAACCCAGCAGCGACTTACATCACCGCGTTCGCGGCCGCCGCGGCGAGCTTGGCAAAGTCCTGCCCGTCCAGGGACGCGCCGCCGACTAGGCCGCCGTCCACGTCCGGCTGCGAGATGATCTCGGCCACCGTGTCGGCCTTGACGGAGCCGCCGTAGAGGATGCGGATGGCGTCGGCGACGGAGTCGTCGCTAAGCTCGCGCACGAGCTCGCGGATGCCGTGGCAGACCTCCTGCGCATCCTCGGCCGAGGCGACCTTGCCGGTGCCGATCGCCCAGACCGGCTCGTAGGCGATGACGGCCTTGGACAGGTCCACCCCAGCAAGCGACTCGCGCGCCTGCTTCACGACGAATTCCACGTGCTCGCCCGCCTCGCGCACCTCGAGCGGCTCGCCCACGCAGACAATCGGTGCGATGCCGTGCTCGATGGCCTTAGCGGCCTTCGCGGCGACCTGCTCGTTGGTCTCTCCGTGGTACTCGCGGCGCTCCGAGTGGCCCACGACCACCCAGGAGCACCCCAGCTTCTCCAGCATGGACGCGGAAATGTCGCCGGTGTAGGCGCCGTTGTCGTGCTCGGAGACGTCCTGGGCACCGTAGGTGATCTTGAGCTTGTCGCCCTCCACTAGGGTCTGGATGGAGCGCAGGTCCGTGAACGGGACCGTCAGCGCGATATCGACGTACTCGTAGCCGTCCTTCGGAAACGCGAAGGCGAGCTTTTGGGCACTCTGGATGGCCTCGAGGTGGTCGTGGTTCATCTTCCAGTTGCCCGCGATAAGTGGCGTGCGTGCCATGGGTTGCAAACCTCCTAATTCAGAACAGATACGCCCGGCAGTTCCTTGCCCTCGATCAGCTCGAGGGAGGCGCCGCCGCCGGTGGAGATATGGGAAAAGCCGCCCTCGTCAAGGCCGAGGGTGCGCACCGACGCCGCGGAGTCGCCGCCGCCGACCACGGTGAAGGAGCCGTTCTCCTTTGTCGCCGCGATCATGGCCTCGGCGACGGCCTTGGTGCCGTCTGCGAAGTTCGGGAACTCGAACACGCCCATCGGACCGTTCCAGAACACGGTCTTGGAGTCCTTGATGGCCTCGGCGTAGTTCTTGGCGGTTTCGGGTCCGATGTCCAGGCCCATCCAGCCCTCCGGGATCTCGTCCAGGCCGACGACCTTCTTCTCGGTGTCCTTGTCAAACTCGGCGCCGGCGGCGACATCGACCGGCAGCAGCAGCTTGTCGCCAAAGCGCTCAATGAGCTCCTTGCAGGTGTCCACCATGTCCTCCTGCAGCAGCGACTTCTGCACGTTGTGGCCCTGGGCGGCGAGGAAGGTGTAGCACATGCCGCCGCCGATGATGATCTTGTCGGCCTTCTCCGCCAGCGCCTCGATCACGCCGAGCTTGTCGGAGACCTTGGAGCCGCCCAGCACCACCACGTACGGGTGCTGCGGGTTGTCCTTGACAGAAGACAGGGTCTCCACCTCCTTGTCCACGAGGTAGCCGGCGTAGGCCGGGAGCTTCTTCGCCACGTCGAAGACGGAGGCCTGCGCACGGTGCACAACGCCGAAGCCGTCGGAGACGAACGCGCCGTTGTCGGCCGCAAGCGCGGCGAGTTCCTCGGCGAAAGCGGTGCGCTCCGCCTCGTCCTTGGAGGTCTCGCGCGCGTCGAAGCGGACGTTTTCAAGCAGCAGGATCTCGCCCTCGGTCAGGCCGTTGGCGCGCTCGTGGGCGTCCTCGCCGGAGACGTCGCCGGCGAGCGGGACGAACTGGCCCAGGCGCTCAGACAGCGCCTCCGCCACCGGCGCGAGGGAGAACTTCGGGTTGACCTCGCCCTTCGGGCGGCCCAGGTGCGCCATGACGATCACCTTCGCGCCGCCGTCCAGCAGCGCCTTCAGGGTGGGCAGGGAGGCGTCGATGCGGCCGGCGTCGGTGATGTTGCCGTTGTCGTCCAGGGGGACGTTGAAGTCGGACCGGACCAGGACGTGGCGGCCGTCCACGCCTTCGTCGAGAAGCTGCTGCAAGTTCTTGGTCATAGGTATCTCCTTTTTTCTGTGAACACTCACCATCGTATGAAAAACGGGTCCGCCGTGCCGGAAGCACCGCAGACCCGCAAATCAAGCTCCTTAGAGCTTGTCCGCCACGAACTTGGTCAGGCGGATGTACTGGGAGGTGTAGGACCACTCGTTGTCGTACCACGAAATGATCTTGACCATGTTGCCGTCAATCACGCGGGTCATGCCGGCGTCGAAGATCGCGCCGTGGGAGTTGCCGATGATGTCGGAGGAGACGATCGGGTCCTCGGTGTAGAGCAGCGCACGGCCGAACTCGGCGTCCTCGGCGGCCTTCTTCACCGCTGCGTTGACCTCCTCGACCGTGGCCTCCTTGCCCAGGGTGACGGTGAGGTCGGTGGCGGAGCCGGTGATGGTGGGCACGCGCATGGCGAAGCCGTCGAGCTTGCCCTCCAGGTTCGGCAGCACCAGCGCAACGGCCTTTGCTGCGCCGGTGGTGGTGGGCACGATGTTCTGGGCGGCGGCGCGGGCGCGGCGCAGGTCCTTGTGCGGCGCGTCCTGGAGGCGCTGGTCGCCGGTGTAGGCGTGCACGGTGGTCATCAGGCCGCGCTCGATGCCGAACGCCTCGTCGAGCACCTTCGCCACCGGCGCGAGAGAGTTGGTGGTGCAGGATGCGGCGGAGATGACGTCCTGGGAGCCGGTGTAGTCGGCGTGGTTGACGCCCCAGACGTAGGTGCCGTCGACTTCCTTGCCTGGAGCGGAGATGATGACCTTCTTCGCGCCAGCGTCAATGTGCGCCTTGGCGTCCGGGCCCTTGCGGAAGACGCCGGTGCACTCGAGCACGATGTCCACGTCGGAGTCGCCCCAGGCGAGGTTGGCCGGGTCCTTCTCCGCGGAGACCTCGATGCGGCGGCCGTCGATGGTGATGGAGTCGTCGTCGTGCTCAATGTCGTGGTTGAACTGGCCGTACGCTGTGTCGTATTTCATCAGGTGCGCCAGGGTCTCGTTGTCGGTGAGATCGTTGATCTTCACCACTTCGAGCTCGCCCTTGTACTCGTCCTCGATGATGCGCAGCGCTGCGCGGCCGATGCGGCCGAAACCGTTGATGCCAATGCGGGTAGTCACAGTCAACACTCCTCGTGCTCGTGGTCTGTCGGTCACCCCCGAGTGTAATGAGCAGGTCCCCTACCTGCAGATAACGTTTTGCCTATCGACGAAACCAGGGGTAGCAACAGCAATTGCCACCCGCCCCGGATGTTGGTTTATGCCCGTTTCCACGCCTCAGGGGGAGCCATTTCCGCCGCTTCCACCCCCGGCTCCGGCCGCGCAGCACCCACTGTGAAGTATGTCACCCGTGCAGGTTTTAGGTGGTCGGGCTCCCGTGCGTGTCCTCCACACCCAGTTCCGAGGCGCGCTTGTCTGCGAGTGAGAGCAGGCGCCGGATGCGTCCAGCCACCGCGTCCTTGGTCATCTGCGGGTCCGCTAAACGGCCCAGCTCCTCCAAGGACGCGTGGCGGTGTTCAACGCGCAGCAGGCCCGCTTCGGCCAGGTGCTCCGGGACGTCGTCGCCGAGGATCTCCATGGCGCGCTCCACGCGGGCCGCCGCCGCGGCCGCCGCCTGCGCCGAGCGGCGGGTGTTCGCGTCGTCGAACGTGGCGAGCCTGCTGTTCGCCTTCGCCTTGACTGCGCGGGATTCGCGCTTCGTGTCCCATTCGATGCGGGTTGCCGGCGCGCCCATGCGGCTGAGCAGGATGCCGATCGCCTCGCCGTCGCGCAAGGTCACCCGCTCGACGCCGCGGGTCTCGCGGGTCTTCGCCGCCAGGCCCAGGCGCCGGGCGAGCCCGACCAGTGCCAGCGCGGCTTCCTGGCCCGGGCAGGCGACCTCGAGGGTGGCGGTCCGGCCCGGTTCAGCCAGTCGCCCGCGCGCGAGAAAGGCCCCGCGCCACGCGGCCTCGACCCCGGCCATGTCGCCGGAAATGACCTGCCGCGGCATCCCCACGACCGGGTGGCCGGACGCGGTGACGAGCTTCAAGCGGCGGATGACGTCCGCCGCGCCGTCACCGACGCGCACCTCGTACCGCGACTCGCGGTTGCCTGAAGACGGCGCAAGTAGCTCCACACTCGCCTCCACCGCGCACAAATCGGCCACCGTGCTGGCTAAGCGCCGCGCGACCGCTTCTTCCTCAAAATCTGCGACGATGGCCACCCCGCCCTCCGCCGGCTGGATCTCCCCGCCGAACCGGATCAGCGCGGCCGCTTCCGCGGCGCGCGCCTCCAGCCCGCCGCCGGTGGCGCGCAGGAGTTCGTCCTTGACCTTGGCCGTGAGCGCCACCGGCGCCTCCCCTCGTTTACGTGTGTTGCAGCTTGGAACCGCCCAGCATTCTATCGTGCCGGGCGCAGCGCCTTGAGGGCAGATGCCAATTGCTTCGGGTCGTGGCGGTTCAGCGGTGCGCCCACGGCGTCCACCTCGCGCAGCGGGGCGAAGGCGACCTCTGCGTCCAAACGAGCGGCGGCGCGGGCGATGTTGTCGCGCTCGCCGTCGGAGGTGGCGGTGCGCTCATCGGCGAGGAAGTAGTCCACGTGCAGCTGCGGGGCGTGCTGGGAGAACACGTGGATGTGGCGTTCGGTGGTGAACCCGTGGGTCTCCCCCGCCTCCGGCGAAAGGTTCAGGATCACCGCGACGGTCGCCGACGTCTCGTTGAGCGCCTGGGCGATGTCGGGCACGAGGATGTGCGGGATCACCGAGGAGAACCAGGAGCCGGGCCCGATGGTCACCATGTCCGCGTCCATGATCGCCTGCACCGCCGCCTCGCTCGCGGCTGGCTGCGCCGGGGTCAGGCGCACACGCCGCACCGCCCCGGGGGTGGTGGCCACCGCCACCTGGCCGCGCACGGAGCGCAGCACGCGCGGGTCGTCGTCCAAGCCCGCCACGTCCGCTTCGATGTCCAACGGCTGCGGGCACACCGGGATGACGCGGCCGGCGGATCCGGTCCAGGCGGCCACCTGATCCAGGGCGGCCTGGGTGTCGCCCAGGCGCTCGGCCAGCCCGGTGATCAACAGGTTGCCCAGCGCGTGGCCGGCCATCGCGCCGTGCCCGCCGAAGCGGTGCTGCAGGGTCTCTCGCCACTGCGCGCCCTCCTCCCCTTCGGCTGTCAGGGCCGCCAGCGCCATGCGCAGATCCCCGGGCGGGACGATCTCCATCTCGCGGCGCAAGCGCCCGGACGATCCACCGTCGTCCGCCACGGTGACCACTGCGTTGATCGTGGACGCGCCGGCTTCGCGCGCGGCGGTAAGCGTCTGGTACAAGCCGTGCCCTCCCCCAAGGCAGGTGAACGACGTATGGCTCAATTGTCCCTTCTTTCTGATGGCCTAACCGACTCGCCTAGTGGCGCTCAAGATCGCGGTGGATCACGTTGACATCCACCTGCCCCTGCTGGCGCAGACGCTTTCCGACGGCCTCCGCCACCGCCACCGAGCGGTGGTGCCCGCCCGTGCAACCGATGCCGACCGTGATGAAGTCCTTGCCCTCGTGGCGGTAGCCGCCCAGGGTGCTGGAGAGCAGGTCGACGAAGTTGTCCACGTACTCGCGGGCACCGTCCTGGTTCAGCACATAGTCGGAAACCGCTTGGTCCACGCCGCGGAACTCCCGGAGCTCCTCCACCCAGTACGGGTTTGGCAGGAAACGAACGTCAAGCACGATATCAGCGTCGCGCGGCGAGCCGTGCTTGAACCCGAAGGATTCGATGGTGACGTGCTGGCGGCCCACCGGCAGCTCGCCGACGGAGGCCTCCACCGCGCGGCGCAGGTCGTGCACCGACAGGTTGGACGTGTCGATGATGACGTCCGCGGAGGCACGCAGGTCCTCCATCTCCTCGCGCTCGTGCGCGATGCCGGACTGCAGGGTGCCGTCGCCCTGCAGCGGGTGGGTGCGGCGCACCGAGTCGAAGCGCCGGATCAGCACGTCGTCGCGCGCCTCCAAAAACAGCACGAATGGCTGGTGGCCGCGGTCCCGGATCCCCGCGATGGTGTCCAACAGCGAGCCGTTGAACTTCGCCGCGCGGATATCGGTGACCACCGCGAGGCGCTCCACCGGGGAGTCGTCCGCGGCGGCCAGATCCACCAGCTCCAGAATCAGCTGCGGCGGCAGGTTCTGGGAGACGAAAAAGCCCTTGTCCTCAAAAACCTTCGCTGCCGTGGACAGGCCGCCGCCCGACAGGCCCGTGATGATCACAGGGCGCATCGGGGTCGCGGAATCTTCCTGGGGCAATGCGTGTGCAGAGGATGTTTGGGGCATAGGGATCATCCTAGACAAGGACGTGGCGAAGCGCCGTCGATTAGCAACGAGCTTTTACTGGTGCAGGTGCTGGTAGATAGTCTCTGCGAGCTTCGGGCCGACGCCCTTGACCTCCTGAATCTCCTCCACCGACGCCTCTTTGATCTTCTTCACGGAGCCGAAGTGCTTGACCAGGTCCGTGCGGCGGGCAGGCCCGAGCCCCGGCACCGCGTCCAGCGCGGAGGCGCGCATCCGCTTGGAGCGTTGCTGGCGGTGGTAGGTAATCGCGAAGCGGTGCGCCTCGTCGCGGATCTGCTGCAGCAGGTACATGCCCTCGGAGTTGCGGGGCAGGATGATCGGCTCGTCGTCATCCGGCACCCACACCTCCTCGAGGCGCTTCGCCAGGCCGATGAGCTGCACGTCCACGATGCCCAGCTCGTCGAACACCGCCTGCGCGGCGTTGACCTGGGGCTTGCCGCCGTCGACGATGAACAGCTGCGGCGGGTAGGCGAACCGCTTCGCCCCGGTGGACTCGTCCGCTTCGTCCTCGAAGGTCTGCTCCTCTGCGACCTCGTCCGGGTTAGCCAGCTTGTCCTCGTTGTAGCGCTTGAAGCGGCGCCGGGTCACCTCGGCGATGGAGCCGACGTCGTCGGAGCGGCCATCGCCGGCGGCCTCCTTGATGCGGTAGCGGCGGTAGTCGTTCTTCTTGGGCAAACCGTCCTCGAACACCACCAGCGACGCCACCACGTCGGTGCCCTGGATGTGGGAAATATCGGTGCACTCGATGCGCAGCGGCGCCTCGTCCATCCCGAGGGCGTCCTGGATGTCCTGCAGCGCCTGGGAACGGGCGGTCAGGTCGCCGACGCGCTTGAGCTTGTGCTGGTGCAGCGCCTCCGAGGCGTTCTTGTGCACCGTTTCCATCAGCGCGCGCTTGTCGCCGCGCTGCGGCACGCGGATCTCCACCGGGCCGCCGCGCAGCTCCGCGAGCAGCTCGGTGACCTCCGGCAGTTCCGTCGGCAGCGTCTCCACGAGGATTTCGCGCGGCACCGGCATCGGCGCCTCCGCCTTGGCGCGGGATTCCTGGTCCACGCCGCGGCGGCGCACCTTCTGCGCCTCGATCGTGCGGTCTTCCTCCTGCTCCTGGCGGACCCGCTCCACCGCGTCGGAGTAGTACTGCACAAGGAAGTTCTGCATCAGCGTCGGCAGGGTCGGGTCCTTCTGCCCCTCTTCCAGCCGCTCGGCGGCGCCGGGCTCATCGCCGGTCTTTTCCACCACCCAGCCGCGCTGGGCCCGGATGCGCCCGTCGCGCACGTTGAAGATCTGCACCGCCGCTTCGAGCTCGTCGGTGTCGAAAGCGATGACGTCGGCGTCGGTGTCTTGCCCCAAGACCACCGTCTGGCGTTCCATGACCTTGTTCACGGCGCCGAGGTCGTCGCGAAGCCTGGCGGCCTTCTCAAACTCCAGGTTCTCGGAGGCTTCCTGCATCTGCGCGGTGATGCCGCGCACGAGCTGGTCGGTGCGCCCCGACATGAAGCCCAAGAAGCCCTGCACGATCTCGTCGTACTCGGCCTCGTCCACGCGCCCCACGCACGGGGCGGCGCACTTGTCGATGTAACCGAGCAGGCACGGCCGCCCCAGCGACTCGTGACGGTTGAACACACCGTTCGAGCAGGTCCGGATCGGAAACACGCGCGTGAGCAGGTCCAGTGTTTCGCGCACCGCCCACGCATGGGAGTACGGCCCGAAGTAGCGCACCCCCTTGCGCTTCGGGCCGCGGTAGAAGAACGCGCGCGGATAGCGCTCCTTCACGCTCACCGTGAGCATGGGGTAGGTCTTGTCGTCGCGGTACATGACGTTGAACCACGGGTCGAAGCGCTTGATCCACGTGTACTCCAGCTGCAGCGCCTCCACCTCGGAGGCCACCACAGTCCATTCCACGGACGCGCCGGTGTAGACCATCTGGCGGGTGCGCGGGTGCAGCGTGTGCGGCGGCTGGAAGTAGTTGTTCAGGCGCGCGCGCAGGCTTTTCGCCTTGCCCACGTAAATGACGCGGCCGTCGCGGTCGCGGAACTTGTACACCCCGGGGTCGGTCGGGATGGTGCCCGGCGCTGGGCGGTAGCTTTGCGGGTCCGCCAACGCTTAGTCCTGCGGCATGTACTTGGCTTCGAGCGCGCGGAAGTCATCCACGGCCTTCAGTGCGTGCTCGTTGTCGCCGGACTGAATAGCCCACAGGGGCACGTACTCGAATTCCGGCAACTCAAGGCGCGCCATGCGCGAGCCTTTGGGGAAGCTCAGACCGTAGATCACGGCCCACGGGTAATAGCGGGTGCCGATGATGTTGCGCACCTGCACGCCGTCCTCGTTCGCGCGCACCCGCGGTCGGGTCAGCGCGATCCAGGACAGCACGGAGATGATCAGGCCGACGCCGATGAAGGCGAACTTGTCCAGGCTGGTGATGGACACGCCGGTGAACTCGGCGTCCACGGCCCAGGACATGAACACGTGCACCGCCATGACCACAACGATCCAGCCGACGGCGACCTTGCGCAGAAACTTCGAAGACAGCTCCAGCTCCCACGGTTTCGTGGTGGTGGTGGCGTGCGGGTCGAGCGCGTTGAGGTAGGCAATCTCGTCCCGGTCCGAAAGTCCCGTGGGGTTGTGCTGTTCAGCCTGTTCAGCCACTGCCGTTACTCCTTACAAGCGCTCGAGCATGTTGCGTGGCAGCGTCCCAAAGGCCGCCCCACGCCCTCCGGGCTACCTTAGCCCTTCAACGGCAGAGCGCGAACTTTGCGCAGCTCCGCGGCTGTACCGGCGGCGGCGCGCATGGCTTCGGCGCCCTTGTCTTCCTTGGCGTCCTCGCCACCGGCGCGCTCGTAGGCCTGGTCTTCGTCGTCGACGGTGAGCACGCCATTGCCCACCGGGGTCTGCTCGTCCAGCGCCACGCGGGTCAGCCCTGCGGTCACGGAGTCGCACACGTACTGGAAGTGGGCGGTTTCGCCGCGGATGACGCAGCCGAGGGCCACCACGGCGTCGTAACGCTTGGCGCACGCCTGGACCACCACCGGCAGCTCGAGGGCGCCGGCGACGGCGTACTCCTCCACCTTCACGCCGAGCTCCCGGGCCTCGTCCCGCGCGCCGGCGCGCAGCAGGTCAACGATCTTGTCGTTCCACCGGGTGTAAACCACGGCGATGGTCATGCCCTCCGCCTGTATGGAATAGTCCTCGGGTGCTCCGCTCGATGCCACTTGCAGCTCCTTTTGGGTCCTTCTAGGTTGCGTACCCCGGATGGGCGTGGAGCCATTCGGCCACACCAGGCAGGTCGTGGCCCATCCGGTCGCGCTTGGTGCGCAGGTACTTGATGTTGTCGTGTGTGGGAACGATCTCGATCCTACTGCGGCGCGCCACCGCAGGGCCGTAACCCGCCAGCGCGTCGGACTTGTCCGGGTTGTTGGTGAGCAGCTCGAAGGTGCCCACCCCCAGATCCGCCAGGATCTGCCCGGCCGCGGAGTACTCCCGCGCGTCCGCCGGCAGGCCCTGCTCCAGGTTCGCGTCCACGGTGTCCAGGCCCGCGTCCTGCAGCCGGTAGGCCTGCAGCTTGGCCATCAGCCCGATGCCGCGGCCCTCGTGCCCGCGCAGGTAGACCACCACGCCGCGCCCGGCTTCTTGGATGCGCCGCATCGATTCGCGCAGCTGCGGGCCGCAGTCGCAGCGCGTGGAGCCGAACACGTCGCCGGTGAGGCATTCGGAGTGCACCCGCACCAGCACATCTGTTGCTTCCCGCAGCTTCTCGACGCCTCCGGCAACCAACGCCACGTGCTCCACCCCGGAAACAGTGTCGCGGTAGCCCACGGCGGTGAACTCGCCGAACTCGGTGGGAAGCTTCGCCGTGGTGACGCGCTCGACGGTGCGTTCGTGATGGCGGCGATACTGCGCCAGCTGCTCGATGGAGATCATGGGCAGCCCGTGCGTGTTGGCGAAGCGGAGCAGCTCGTCGAAACGCGCCATGTCGGCGGGGTCGTCCTCGGAGACGATCTCGCACAGCGCGCCCACCGGGGTCTTGCCCGCCAGCCGCGCCAGGTCCACGGCCGCCTCCGTGTGGCCGGGGCGTTCCAGCACGCCGCCGGCCTTGGCGCGCAGGGGCACCACGTGGCCGGGGCGGGTAAACGATGCGGCGGTGGCGGAGCCATCGGCAAGCAAGGCAATCGTCGTCGCGCGCGAGCGGGCGGAGATGCCGGTGGTGCCGGTGGCCGCATCCACGGTGACGGCGTAGGCGGTGCCGTGCAGGTCCTGGTTGTTGGCCACCATCGGCGGCAGCTCGAGTGCGGTGGCGCGCTCGTCCGTCATGGACACGCAGATGTAGCCGGAGGTGTGGCGCACCATGAACGCGACGAGCTCCGGGGTGGCGTCCTCGGCGGCGAAGATGAGGTCGCCCTCGTTCTCGCGGTCCTCACTGTCCACCACAACAACGGCCTTGCCAGCGCGAATGGCGGCGATAGCCTCCTCGACCGTATTCAAGGAGTTAGGGGAAGTCATACCGTCCAAGCCTATCCCTGCACCATCTTCTCAACGTATTTGGCCACGATGTCCACCTCGAGGTTCACCGGGTCGCCGGGTGCGAGCGCGCCGGCGGTGGTCTCGCGCAGCGTGGTGGGGATCAGCGAGACCTCGAAGTAGCCCTCGCCCACAGCTGAAACGGTCAACGACGTGCCGTTGACCGCAATCGAGCCTTTCTCCACCACGTAGCGGTCCAGATGCCGCGGCAGCGTGAAGCGCACGACCTCCCAGTGCTCGGACGGAGCGCGTGAGACCACCTCGGCCACACCGTCGACGTGACCCTGGACGATGTGGCCGCCCATGCGCTGGCCCGCGGCGAGCGCCCGCTCGAGGTTCACCTCGGAGCCGGCTTCGTAGGTGCCGAGGCGCGAGCGGTCCAGCGTTTCGCGCATCACGTCCGCGGTGAAGGTGCCGTTCGCGTTGTCCACCACCGTCAGGCACACCCCGTCCACGGCGATCGAGTCGCCGGGGGCGGCATCCTCGGTGACCTTGGGGGCGCGCACGGCGATCCGGACGGCGTCGTCAAGCAGCCTCAGCTCCTCCACCACACCGATTTCTTCAACGAGTCCCGTAAACATCTCTCTCCATTTCTATGAACACGTCGCCTCCCACCGGCTGCACGAGGGTGGTGCGGAAACGGCGGGCGTCGGCGATGGTGCCGGCGATCGCGCGGTCGAGCACCCCGCGGCCGGCGCCGAGAAGCGCGGGCGCGATGTAGGCCTGCACCGCGTCGACCAGGTCCTGCTCGAGAAAGCTCGCGGCGAGCGTCGCGCCGCCTTCGACCAGCACGTCGCGCGCGCCCGTGTTCCACAGTGCGGTGAGTGCCTCCTGCGGCGTGGCGTACTGCTCGAAGCCCAAGCGCGTGAGGTTGCCCTCGGGCACCTCGCGCGTGCCGACGACCACGCGGCGCGGCTGGTGCCCGCGCAGCGTGCCGTCCGGGAAGCGCGCGGTCAGCAACGGGTCGTCCGCGATCGCGGTGCCGGTGCCGACGATGATCGCGTCGAGCTTCGCGCGGTCCTCGTGCGTCAGCTCGCGGGCTTCATCGCCGGTGATCCACTTGCTCGTGCCGTCCGCCGCGGCAGTGAAGCCGTCGAGCGTGGAGGCGAACTTCAGCGTCACGCTCGGGCGGTTGTGGCGCACCGAGCGCAGCCACGGCTGCAACGCCGCGATCCGGACCGGCTGGAAGTCCACCTCGACGCCGTGGGAGCGCAGGTACTCGGCCCCGCCGGCGGCCGCGTCGTTCGGGTCGGCGGTGAAGTACACCACGCGTGCGATCCCTGCCTCCACCAATGCCTGCGAGCAGGGGCCGGTGCGTCCGGTGTGGTTGCAAGGCTCCAGGGTCACCACGGCGGTCGCGCCCCGGGCGCGCTCGCCCGCGTCTCGCAGAGCGTTGATTTCCGCGTGTGGCCCGCCTGCGGGCGAGGTCGCGCCGGTGGCGATGAGCGCACCGGAGGCGTCGAGAAGCGCGCAGCCCACCGGGGGATTCGGCGAGGTCGTCCCGCGCACGGATTCGCCCGCCTCGATCGCCGCGGATACGCCGCCGAGTGCGTCCGTCACCCTCGCGCTGCCTCGCGGGCGAGCTCGCGCAGGCGCTCCACCGCCTCGCCCGGGTTGTCGGCGCCGAAGACCGCGGAGCCGGCCACGAACGCGTCCACGCCGGCCTCCGCAGCCTGCGCGATGGTGGCATTTGCGATGCCGCCGTCGATGCCGATGATGGTGTCCAGGCCGGCCTCCGCGATGCGGTCGCGCAGCACCATGACCTTGCTTAAGACCTCCGGCATGAACTTCTGGCCGCCAAAACCCGGCTCCACGCTCATGACCATGACCTGGTCAAAGTGCTCCAGATCGTCCAGGTACGGCTCAATCGCGGTGCCGGGCTTGATGGCAAAACCGGACTGCACGCCCAGCTCGCGGCACTGCTTCGCGGCCGCGACGTGGTCGCCGGTGGCCTCAACGTGGAACACCAGCCGGTCGCCGCCAGCTTGGACGTAGGTTTCGAACCAGCGCTCCGGCTCCTCGATCATCAGGTGCATGTCCAGGAACTGGTCGGTCACCCCGTTGACCGCCTTGGTCACGTCCGGCCCGAAAGAGAGGTTGGGCACGAAGTGGCCGTCCATGATGTCCACGTGAATCAGGTCCGCGTTGGGAACCTTGCGCACGTCCTCGCCGAGGGCGGCGTAGTTCGCGGCCAGAATTGATGGGGCGATCTGAATCATGGGCCCTACCCTAGCTTTTTGCGCAGCACCGCGAAGAACATTGCGTCGGTGCCGTGGCGGTGCGGCCACATCTGCACGCTCGGCCCCTCGCCCACGTCCTCCATGCCGGCGGCCCACTCGCGAGCGTCGAGCTCATCCACATCGCCTTTCGCCAATTGCTTCTCGACGATCCTCCGGGTCTCCCGCACATCCGGCGAGCACGTGGAGTAGACCACCACCCCGCCCGGCTTGGCCAGGTTCACGGCGGATTGGAGCAGCTCCTCCTGGAGCTGGTTCAGCTCCGCGATGTCGCCCTCGGACTTCGTCCAGCGCGCCTCCGGGCGCCGCCGGAGCGCGCCGAGACCGGAGCAGGGCGCGTCGACGAGGATGCGGTCGTAGCCGGGCTCGAGCTTCGGGTCGCGCCCGTCCGCGGTGTGGACGGTCACCGGCAGGCCGCGCACTGTCTTGGTGATCAGCTCCGCGCGGTGCGGGCTGACTTCGACGGCGTCGACCGCGGCGGCGTCGATAGCCGCGATCGCCCCGATGAGCGCGGCCTTGCCACCCGGGCCCGCACAAAGGTCAAGCCAACGGCCTTGATCCTGCTCGACGGGGACCTCGGTGACGGCGCGGGCGATGATCTGCGAGCCCTCGTCCTGCACCGCAGCAAGCCCCTCGCGCACCGGCTCGAGCTGGCCCGGATCCCCCTCCGGCAGGTACACCGCGTATGGCGAGTACTTGCCCTGCTCGCCGCCGGTGGACAGCGCAAGCTCCTCCGCGGAGATCTCTCCGGGCCGTGCCACCAGGTGCACGACCGGACGGGCAGAATCAGCCTCCAGCGCGGCTTCGAGCTCGCCGCGCTTGCTACCGAGCGCCTCCGCGAAAGACCGCGCGATCCACTCCGGGTGGGCGTGGGTGAACGCCAGCGCGCCCAGCTCGCTGTCCGGGGCGAGGGTGCGCAGCCACTCGTCGGTGGGGGTGCGGCCGATCGAGCGCAGCACGCCGTTGGCGAAACCCTTCGCCTTCTCGTGGCCCGCGGCCTCGACCAGCCGCACCGAGGTGTCCACCGCGGCGTGGTCGCCCACCCGGGTGTAGAGCAGCTGGTAGGCACCCAGGCGAAGCGCTGCGAGCACCTCGGGCGCGATGCGGTCGAGCTCGCGCGATGAGTTTTTCGCGATCACCGCGTCGAGCACCCCGAGGCTGCGCAGCGTGCCGTAGGCCACCTCGGTGGCAAAGGCGGCGTCGCGTCCGGTGATCTTCCGCTCGCGCAGGATGCCGGGCAGGGTGAGGTTGGCAAACGCGCCGTCGCGGGCGACGCGCAGCACCACCTCGAAGGCCGCCTCGCGCGCCGGGTCACCGATGCTGGCCGGACGGCCCTTCACCGTGTAGCGCTGGCGCCCGCCGCCCTGCTTGCGGGGCTGCTGCTTTGCATTGCCGGCTTGCTGCCGGTTGCGTGCGGGTGTGTCCTCTCGACGCCCCGCGGAGCGCGACCTGAACCCTCCGCTCACTCGAACACCACTCCTTCTCTCGCCTCAGGGTTGAGTCCGCGGGCCCAGTCCGCCGCGTTCATCATCTTCTTGCCCGGCGGCTGGATCGTGCCCAGGCGCACGTCCCCGTCGGCGGTGCCCACGAGCACCTCGTTCTTGCCAAACGCCGCCTCACCCGGGGCGAGCGCGCCCTCCCCGGTCGGGGTGACTGGGCCGAGCTTGAAGCGGTCCTCCCCGCGCATCGTCCACGCGCCAGGCGCCGGGGTGTGGGCGCGGATGCCGCGGTCGATCACGGCGGCCGGCTGCGTCCAGTCCACCCGGGCGTCCGCCGGGGCGATCTTGTGGGCGTAGGTGCCCTCTTCCGGCTGCGGCGTCGGTGCAGCGGTACCGGCCTCGAGCGCACCCATGGTCTCAACCAGCAGGTCCGCACCCGCGTAGGCGAGGCGCTCCAGCAGCTCGCCGCTGGTTTCTGCCTCGCCGATGACGGTTTCCAGCGTGTCCAAGATGTCACCGGTGTCCAGGCCCTCGTCGATGCGGAAGGTGGTGGCTCCGGTGACCGCGTCACCGGCCGCGATCGCCGCCTGCACCGGCGCCGCCCCGCGCCACTTAGGCAGCAGCGAGAAGTGCAGGTTCACCCAGCCGTGTGCGGGGATGTCCAGCATGTCCGCCGGGATGAGGTTGCCGTAGGCCACCACCGGGATCGCGTCGGGGGCCAGCTCCTTCAGTTGGTCCCGGATGGCGTCGTCGCGCGTGAGACTCTCCGGGGTGAGCACCTCAATGCCGTGCTCGAGAGCGAGCGCCTTGACTGGCGACGGGTGCAGCGTGCGCCCACGGCCGCGGCGCGCGTCGGGGCGGGTGAGCACCGCGACGACCTCGTGGTCGGACGCGATGAGCCGCTCGAGCGCCGCAGCGGCGGGTTCGGGTGTGCCGGCGAATACGAGTCGCATACAAACGTTCTCCTTAGCTCCAGTCGGCGGCCCGGATCGCCGCCATCGCTTCCTTGCGCTGCTCCGGTGCCATCCTGCGCATGAACATCACGCCGTCCAGGTGGTCCGCCTCGTGCTGGATGCAGCGCGCCAAAAGCCCGGTGCCGCGCAGCGCGATCGGGCGGCCGAAGCAGTCCTGGCCGCGGACAATGACCGTCTTGTGGCGGGTGACCTCGCCTCGCACGTCCGGCACCGAGAGGCAGCCTTCGACGCCGGTCTGCATCTCATCGCCCAAGGGTTCCCACACGGGGTTGACGATGTGCCCGCGCATGCCCTGGCAGTCGAAGACGAAAATCCGGCGCGTAAGCCCGATCTGGTTCGCGGCCAGGCCGACTCCGCCGGCGTGGTCCATGGTTTCCAGCATGTCGGCGACCAGCCGCTCCAAGGCGGCGTCGAAAACAGTGACCTCTGCCGCAGCGGTGTTGAGCACTGGGTCGCCGAACAGGCGGATGTCGCGGATAGCCATGGGGCCAAAGTGTAGTAGCGCGACCCCGCTAGCCGATGTCCACCGGGTTGACCTGGATGCGCAGCGGCAGGTCCTGCTTCGCCGTCGTCCACGCCACCGCGCCGGCACGCAGGGCCTTGCCCAGTGCGGTGCGCCCGGCAAGCGGGGTGCGCACCAAGATCCGCTGCGCGGGCCCGAGCGCCTCCCGGTTCCACTCGCCCGGCAGCCGCACCCCCGGCGGCAGATCCACCGGTCCGAGCAGCTCGGCGTGCTCGGGCAGCTCGGTGCGGGCGAAGAATTCCTCCAACCCGTCGCGTGGGGCGTCCACAACCGCCACGTGCACCGCCGGCGGGAAGCGGGCCTCGCGCCGCAAGGAAAGCTCCAAAGCTGCAAACCCGGGCGCGTCCCACCGGATCAGGTGCTGCACCACGGGCAGCGAGGGCTCGGCCACCACGACCACTTCCCCGCCGGCGCTGTGTGGCTGCACCAGCGTGGCCGCCCCCATCCACTTGGCAAAGGTGTCTTCCACCGCGCGCAGGTCGGGCCGCTGCAGCAGCGCCCAGGCGTCCAGAAGCACCGCCGCGCCGTAGCCGCCTTCGACGTGCGGCTCCGCACCCGGCGTGGCCACCACCAGCGCCGGGCCCGCCGGCACCTGCGCGCGCACGTTGTCGCCGCCCGAGGTGATCACCTTGTACTTGGCAAAGGCGCGGCCGAGCTCCTCGGCCGTGCGCTCGGTGCCCAGCACCACCGCGCGCAGCCTGCGCGAGCCGCACGCCGGGCACACGTGCGCCGGATCCATTCGCCCGCACCACCGGCACGTCGGCGCCGCGGCCTCGCCGCCCGAGGGCAGCCCGAGCGGCCCGTTGCACCACCGGCAGCGCGCCGGTGTGCGGCACTGCCCGCACGCCAGCGACTGGATGTAGCCGGTGCGCGGCACCTGGAACAGCACCGGGGTGCCGCGCTCGAGCGCCTGCGCCGCCGCCTGGAACGCCGAAGACGGCAGGCGCGCCTGCTTCGCGCGCGGGTCGCGCTCCATCTCAAAGTCCGAATCCCCCGCCGCGTGAATGTACGGCGAGCGGGTGCGCAGGCTCTGGCGCGGGGCGACCAGCTCGTGCATCCACCCGGATTCCACCAGCAGCTGCGCCTCCGCGGTGCGCGCGTGCCCGCCGATGACCAGCGAGCACCCCTCCTTCGCCGCGCGGGTGGTCAGCACCTCGCGGGCGTGCACGTACGGCGCGCGCGGATCCACCAGGTTGTCGTCGCCGTCGAACATCAGCGCCGCAAAGCGCAGGTTTTTCACCGGGGCGAACGCCGCCGAGCGCGTGCCCACCACGATCCGGCCCTGTCCGTGCAGCACCGATAGGTAGCGCGAGTACCGCGCCTGCGGGCCCTGCGAGGCCGTCAGCGTGGTCACCTGGCGCGCCCCCACGATCTCCTTCAGCGCCGCCTCGCACGCGTCCACGTCCTTCTGGTCCGGCACCACGATCAGCGCACCCGCACCGTCCAGGGCCACCTTCGCCGCCAACGACGCAAGTGCCGCGGCCCAGCTGTCCCCCGGTGCGACCTGCCAGGCCGCCCGCGCGATCTTGCCAGCGACCACCGCGTCCACGAACGACTCGCCAAAGGTGTAGGCGGTCCACGCCGACAAGTCCGGTTCCCCGGCCTCCCCCAGCTCCTCCCAGGGCGTGGAAGTGTCCGTCTCCTCCGCCTTCGCGTGGCGCGCCGGGATCGCGGAGCGGTAAATATCGGACCGCACGCCTGCGTAACGGTCCGCCAGCACGTCGATAAGCTCCCGCGTCCTCGCCGGGGCCACAACCTCCGGCGAGATGACGCGCTCGATGAAGCGCAGCGACCCCTCGTGCCGCGATGTCGAGGCACGCTCGAGCACCACGGCGTCCACGAGCCGGCCCGCAAACCGCACCCGCACCCGCACCCCGGGCTGCACCGCGTCCGCGTCCTGCGAGGGCACAAGGTAGTCGAACGGCCTGTCCAGGTGCGCCAGCCCGAGCATGGGCAACACGCGCGCGATTGGGGCTTCGGCGGCGGGCGTGTCAGACATGACCCCGGATTCTAAACCACCGTCCGACACCGCCTTGCCCGCGAGCGTTCCAATCCCCCGGCCCGGTCTTTTATGGAGTACTAATAAGACTGAAAGTTTTCCCCTTACGCGCGTTTGAAAGACCCCGCCGCCCCATGAAACGCCTGCTCACAGCAGTCACCTCTGCCACACTCCTCGCCGCTGCAACACTGGCCCCGTCCCCCGCCTCCGCGGATGTGTCCAAGGTCACGCAGCTCGCCCTGCCGCAGGACGCAAAGATCATCTCCGGCGACAGCTTCGGCCCCATCCTCGTGCAGGGAGCTGGGTTGCCTATCGACGGCAGCTCCGCCTTCATCGCCGGCTCCTCCGACCGCGCCCGCAGCGCCGTCGAGGACGGCTGGCGCCGCGCCTACAACGGTCTTCCCGGGCAGGTGAAGCAGGCCGTGCCGCCGCACCTGCGCCCGCCCGAGCCAGCGAAACCGGCCGACGTCACCGTCGCGCCCGCGCAGGAGCCAGCGCCGTCGCCGGTGCCGCCCAATTGCTACAACTGCGTCGCCATCACCTACGACGACGGCCCGGTCCCCGGCAGCACCGAGCGCCTGCTGGACATCCTCAAGCGCAAGGGCGTGCACGCGACCTTCTTCGTGGTGGGCCGAAACGCCAACGCGAACCCGCAGATCCTGCGGCGGATCCGCGACGAGGGCCACACCATCGGAAACCACTCCTTTTCCCACCCGGACCTGGCCAGGCAGTCCGATGGCGCCATTGCCGCCCAGTTGGACGACACGGACGCCGCGCTGCAGAAGCAGGCCGGCCTCGACCCGCACTGGTTGCGCCCGCCCTACGGCTCCCACAACCCGCGCGTGGCCTCCGCCGCGGGTGCCCGCGGCATGGCGCTGGCCGTGTGGGACGTGGACACCGCCGACTGGCAGCACCGCAACCCCGCCACCACCTGCAAGCGGGCGGTGGACGGCGCACGCGAGGGCTCCATCATCCTCATGCACGACATCCACCAGCCAACCGTCGACGCGGCGGAGTGCGTCATCGACGGCCTGCGCGCCAAGGGGCTCAATCCCGTTGGCCTGGACGAGATGATCAAACGACCCGAGGCGGGCCACGTCTACACGCGCGCGGATTAGTTCCTATACTCTTGCCCGTGACTGAACAGCAGGACAACGGCGGCCGCCACGGATGGGTCAAAGCCATCCCCTACGCCATGCTCGCCGCCTACGCGCTCGGGCCCCTGCTGCTCATCCCGTTGGTGGGTAACCCGTGGGTGATGGTCGGGTTCATCTTCGCAGTGGCGATCATCGCCGGGCTTATCGACGGCATCGCCTTCCGCCCCACTTTGTCCCTGCCCCTTTTGACCGGGGTGGGCTTCTGGATTGCCAAGTCCCTGTACTTCAACGACGGCACGTTCATCTACTCCATCGCGGTGACGCTCGTCTGCGCGGCGGCGATGTGGGTGGGGTCGTTGGTGGGCGGCAGCTCGTCGAGAAGCAAGGCGGAGGCGTAGCCGATGGAAACCTGGAGCCTCAACCACCCCGAATACGGCCTGATCGAGGTCCGCGTCGGTTTCGACCGCGACTTCGCCGCCGAGGATCCCAGCTGGCCCGGCGACGAGGCGGACAAACCCGGCGCCCTGGCGACGGCGGAGAGCTCCCTCAAAGAGCGGATCAAACTGTGGACGAAAAACCCCACCGAGCGCATGGAGGTGCGCGTCAACGGCGAGGTGCAGCACCGCTACAACGACGTCGCAAACGCTCGGCTGCCGCTGTTCGGAGACGGCCCGGCAGGCGGGCTGGAAACGCCGACGGGGCTGGGCACGGACCGCAAGAAGCCGCACCTGAAGCTGCAGGTCAGCAGCTTGGATGAGCTGCTCAGCGTGGAGTTTCGCGAAGGCGACACGGTGGTGGAGTTCGACCCGCCCGCCGGCTCTCGCGGCGCGCACAGGCGCGAAACCATGCAGTCCAGCGAGCTCAAGCGCACCCTCATCCCCATGGCGGAAGGGCTGGGCAAGGGCGGCTGGGCGCTCGCGGTGCTCGTGCTCGGCCCGATCATCTCGAGGTTCATCGGCTGGCTAGTTGGGTTTTTGCCCGACTGGGACCTGCCCGATTGGCAGCTGCCGCACATGGACCTGCCGGTGCCGTCGCTGCCACATTTCAACCTGCCGATGCCAGACATCGACCTGCCGGAGTTCCCCGAGGTTCCCGAGTGGGCGCTGTGGCTGCTCGAGTACTCGAAGATCTGGGTGCCGGTGGTCATCGGCATCGTCGTCGGCGTGGTCGCGCTGCGCAACCACCGGCGTTCCGAGCAAGAAAAAGCCGCCTGGCAGGAACACCAGGCGGACAAGACACCGGAGACGGACTAGACGCCGGCGGCGCCCTTCAAGTCGTCGACCTTGTCGGTGCGCTCCCACGGCACGTCGATGTCCGTGCGGCCGAAGTGGCCGTACGCGGCGGTTTGCGCGTAGATCGGGCGCTTGAGGTCCAGCTCGCGGATGATCGCCTCGGGGCGCAGGTCGAAGACCTTCTCCACCGCCTGCTGGATGCTCTCGTCCGTCTGGCCCTCCGCGGCGGTGCCGAACGTCTCCACGTACAGCCCCACCGGGTTCGCGCGTCCGATGGCGTAGGCCACCTGCACCTCGACGCGCTCCGCTAGGCCCGCGGCGACAATATTCTTGGCCACCCAGCGCATCGCGTACGCGCCGGAACGGTCCACCTTTGAGGGGTCCTTGCCGGAAAACGCGCCGCCGCCGTGGCGAGCCATGCCGCCGTAGGTGTCCACGATGATCTTGCGGCCGGTCAGGCCGGCGTCGCTCATGGGGCCACCCTGGATGAAGGAGCCGGACGGGTTGACCAGAACCTTGGTGTCCTCGCGGTAGTACTGCTCCAGGTTTGCGTCCTTGAGCACCCAGTTGATCACGTGCTCGCGAAGCGCCGCCTCCAGCGCCTCGCCGGTGAAGTCCGGGTCGTGCTGGGTGGAGATGACGATCGTGTCGATGAACGCCGGGGTCTGGCCGTCGTAGGCGAAGGTCACCTGGGTCTTGCCGTCCGGGCGCAGCCCCTCGACGATGCCCTCGTGGCGCACCTCGGACAGGCGGCGGGCCAGGCGGTGCGCCGTGGAGATCGGCAGCGGCATGTACTCGGGCGTCTCGTTGGTGGCGTAGCCGAACATCAGGCCCTGGTCGCCCGCGCCGGTCTGGTCGTCCTCGCCGGTGGAAGTGTTCTCGCGGACCTCCTGGGACGTCACCACGGAATCGTGGATCTCCGAAGACTGGTCGCCGATGGCGATGTTCACGCCGCAGCTGCGGCCGTCGAAGCCGACCTCAGAAGAGTCGAACCCGATCTCCACCAGCTTCTCGCGCACGATCCGCGCGATGTTGGAGTAGGCGGAAGTGCGCACCTCCCCCGCCACATGCACCTGGCCGGTCGTGGCGAGGGTCTCCACGGCCACCTTCGCGTCCGGGTCCTGAGCGAGCATGTCGTCCAGGATCGAGTCCGAAATCGCGTCGCAGATCTTGTCGGGGTGGCCCTCGGTGACCGATTCGCTTGTGAACAAGCGGAAGTACGTATCAGTGGACAAAGCAGTCTTTCCTTAGCGTCTATGCGAACGTGTAGCGTTCCGGCGGCGTCCAACGGCTGAAACGGGAACGGCACGTCGTGAAGTGATGCCCACGATAGACCAAGCTGTCTAAATGTGCAATGTCACTGCGAAAGGCGCTCGACGGCGTCCCAGATCCGGGCCGCGACCTCGTGCTTGGTGCCGTCGGGAATCTCCTCTTCGCGGCCGTCTGCGCTAAGCAGCCAGCCCCGGTTGCGGGCCTGGCCGAACACGCCGCCGCCGGCCACGGAGTTGAGCATGAGCATGTCCGCGCCCTTGCGCTTGAGCTTGGCGCGGCCATTTTCGAGCTCGTTGTCCGTCTCCGCGGCGAAGCCGATGATGGTCGCGGCGGTCTCCCCCGCCTCCCGCATCTGGACCAAGCCCTTGAGGATGTCCGGGTTTTCGGTGAGGCGGATCGTGGACAGCGCGTCATCGGCTTTGCCCTTCTTCAGCTTCGTGCTCGCTTCTGCTTTTGGACGGAAATCCGCCACGGCAGCAGCCATAATCACCACGTCGGCCTCCGGCGCTCGTTCCGCCATCGCCTGTTGCATTTCGCGGGTGGAGCCGACCTTGATCACCTCCGCGCCCGACGGCGGATCCAGCGCATCGGTCGCCCCCGCCACGATGGTCACCTTCGCGCCTCGTTGCGCGGCGACGTCGCCGAGCGCGTAGCCCTGCTTGCCGGAGGACCGGTTGCCGATGTAGCGCACCGGGTCAATGTTCTCCTGGGTGCCGCCCGCGCTGATCAGCACGCGCTTGCCCGCAAGGGTCGGGGCGAATGTGCTAGTGCGCAGCACCGTGCGAGCGAGTTCGGCGATCACGTCCGGTTCCAGCAAACGCCCGGGCCCGGTGTCTTTGCCAGTGAGACGCCCGTGCGCGGGTTCAAGCACCGTGATACCCCGCTCGCGCAGCGTGGCGACGTTCGCCTGCGTGGCCGGGTTGAGCCACATCTCGGTGTGCATCGCGGGGGCAAGCACCACCGGGCACGTGGCGACGAGGATGGTCGAGGTGAGCAGGTCGTCCGCACGCCCCGCGGCGGCCCGAGCCATGAAGTCCGCGGTCGCTGGCGCCACGACGATCAGGTCGGCCTCCTGCCCCACCCGCACGTGCTGCACCTCGTCGACGCGGGTGAACACTCCGGTGTCCACCGGGTTGCCGCTCAACGCCTCGAACGTCGCCGCACCCACGAAATTGAGCGCGTTCTGCGTGGGGATCACCCGGACCGCATCACCCGCCTCTTTGAAGTTCCGGACAAGATGGCAGGCCTTGTACGCGGCGATACCGCCGGAGACTCCTACGACAACACGCAGCGGATGGGACGAGTGTGGGGCTTCGCTCATGAGCCCCAAGCATACAAAACCGCCGCCGCCCAGCATGATTGCTGGGCGGCGGCGGACACCTGCAGAGCGCTAGCGCAGTGCTCTGGCAATGGGGTGAGGCTTACTGGCCTTCCTCGTGCTCGAGCAGTCCTGCCTCGATCTCGCGCAGCGCGATCGACAACGGCTTCTCGCCCGGCTCTGGAGAGACCAGCGGACCCACGAACTCGAAGACGCCGTCCTCGGAGTTCTGGTAGAAGCTGTTGATCTGGCGGGCACGCTTCGCTGCGAAGATGACGAGCGCGTACTTCGACGACACCTTGGTCAAAAGCTCGTCGATCGGGGGCGCCGTAATGCCCTCCGGAGTGTCGTAAACGTTCTCCTGCTGGGTGGTTTCCTCAGCAGCGGACGTCTCGGACAAATCCTTGGTTGTGTTGCTCACGTGTAACCCACTCGCTAACTGTTGTTGGAAGATGTGCCTTGAAGAATGCCGGCGATGGTGGCCACTGCCGTGTCCACGTTGTCGTTGACCACCACGACATCGAACTCGCCCTGGGCGTCGAGCTCCTCGCGGGCGGTGGTGAGCCTGCGCTCGATCACCTCCGGGGTCTCGGTGCCGCGCCCGGTGAGCCGCTGGACAAGAATGTCCCACGACGGCGGCGCCAAAAACACGGTCTGCGCTTCTGGCAGCAGGCGCTTGATGTTCCGTGCGCCTGCGAGGTCAACTTCGACGAGGACGGGACGGCCCGCATCCATGGCTTCCTGCACCGGCCCGGCGGGTGTGCCGGAGCGCTGCAGCCCTCCGTGGATGTCGGCCCACTCCAGCATCTCTCCGCGGTCGATGCGGCCCTGGAAGTGCTCTGGGGTGACAAAGAAGTAGTCTTTCCCGTCCACCTCACCCGGGCGCGGAGCGCGGGTGGTCATGGACACCGAGAAGTACAAATCCGGTACGGCGCTGCGAAGGCCGCTCACCACCGTCGACTTACCCACCGCGGACGGGCCGGCCAAGACGACCAGCTGTCCGCGGGGAGCCACCTCAGACACGACTAATTCTCTTCGTAGCCGAAGCGCTCGAGCAGCGCGCGACGCTGACGGTCACCGAGGCCGCGCAGACGACGGGTCTGAGCGATCTCCAGCTCCTCCATGATCTCGCGGGCCTTGACCTTGCCCACCTTCGGCATTGCCTCGAGGAGTGCGGAGACCTTGGTCTTGCCGATGATTTCGTCGGTGTCAGCCTTGTTCAAAACGTCCTTGAGCGTGGTCTCGCCGCGCTTGAGGGATGCCTTCAGCTCAGCACGCGCCTTACGGGCCTCTGCTGCCTTCTCAAGTGCTGCCTTGCGCTGCTCATCGGTCAACTGTGGAAGTGCCACGGGTTCCTCCATGTAATAGTTACGAACAATTGTCCAGTCCGACATGTGCCGGATCCGGGGCGCACTCCTCCGAATGTCATCGGTGCAATTCGCCACGTTCGGCACAGTCTAACACTGCTTTATTCTGCAACAGTTCCGCGGAGCGCGTTGTACACCGCATTTCTCCACGTCACCGTGCGACGGGACTAAACTACCAGGGATTTTGCTGGGCAGTTAATAGACCCTAGCCTTTCGCCTGTTTCCCCAGGTCAGATACGCGTTTGCGCAGCTCAGCCACATCCGGACCAGCAGTGAGCACCGAACGCGAAACACTCGGGAAAACCAGGTGTCCAATTTCACCCGCGATGGCTTCCGCATCGGCCATCGTCGCTCCCTGCGCGCCCACTCCGGGCATCAGCACCGGGGCGTTCAGGCCGTCGAGCACCGGCGGGGTTTGCACGGTCGCGCCGACGACCACGCCGACGTGCCCGATGTATTCAGGATCGTCGGCACGGTTGTACTGCGCGCACTCGTCGACCATCCGCTGCGAGAGCATCTTGCCGTCGATCGTGCCGGTTTGCAGCGCCACCGCCTCCGGATTGGAGTTGGCGGCCATGACAAACACGCCCTTGCCGTGCTGCGCAGCCAATTCGATTGCCGGGTCGAGCGATCCGACGCCGAGGTACGGGGTCACAGTCAGCGCGTCCGCCTCCAGCGGAGCACCGGGCGCAAGCCAGGCTGACGCGTATCCCGCCATCGTGGAGCCGATATCGCCGCGCTTCGCGTCGGCGATCACCAAGGTGCCGCTCTCGCGCAGCCGGGCGAGCGTGTTCTCGAGCACCGCGAATCCGGCTGCGCCGAAGCGCTCGAAAAACGCCACCTGCGGCTTGACTACCGCGGCGTGGCCCGCGAAGGCCTCCACGCACGTCTCCGAGAACGCGCGCAGCCCCTCGACAGTGTTGTCCAGCCCCCACTGCTCGAGCAGCGCGGCGTGCGGGTCAATGCCCACGCATAGACGGCCGTGCTCCTGCCCGGCCGCCACAAGGCGCTGGCTGAAGGTCTGCGCAGCCACTACTTCGCCTCTGCCTTGCCGTGCTCGAGCTCCTGCAGGCTAGTCACCGAGATTTCGTTGGCGCGGATAGCCTCGATGCCCTGCACCGCCGCGGTGACGCCCTGCACGGTGGTCATGATGGCCACGTCGGCGACGACGGCAGCCGCGCGGATGTCGTAGCCGTCGTGGCGCGCGCCAGCGGAACCTGCCGGGGTGTTGAGCACCAGGTCGATCTCGCCGTCGAGGATGCGGTCCACGATGGATTTGCCCTCGGCACCCTCACGGACCTGGGACCCCTTGAGCACAACCTCGCACTCGATGCCGTTGCGGCGCAGCATCTGGGCGGTACCCTCCGTGGCCAGCACCTTAAAGCCCATGGTGGACAGCCGCTGGATCGGGAAGATGAGGGTGCGCTTGTCGCGGTTGGCCAGCGAGACAAACACGGTGCCTTCGGTGGGCAGCTCGCCGAACGCGGCGGCCTCCGCCTTCGCGTACGCCACGCCAAACGACGGCGCCAGGCCCATGACCTCGCCGGTGGACTTCATCTCCGGGCCGAGGATGGTGTCCAGCAGCGCGCCGTCCGGGCGGCGGAAGCGGGTAAACGGCAGCACGGCTTCCTTCACCGCGATCGGGTGCTCCATCGGCAGCGAGCCGCCGTCGTAGTCGGACGGGATCAACCCCTCCGAACGCAGCTGGGCAATCGTAGTGCCCATCATGACGCGCGCGGCCGCCTTGGCCAGGTGCACGCCGGTGGCCTTGGACACAAACGGCACGGTGCGCGATGCGCGCGGGTTGGCCTCGATGACGTAGAGGATGTCGTCCTTGAGCGCGAACTGCACGTTCATCAGGCCCTTCACGCCGATACCGTGCGCGAGCGCCGCCGCGGAACGGCGGACGTTGGCGATGTCATCCGGGCCCAGCGTCATCGGCGGCAGCGCACACGCGGAGTCGCCGGAGTGGATGCCGGCTTCCTCGATGTGCTCCATCACGCCGCCGAGGTAGACGTCCGTGCCGTCGCAGAGCACGTCGACGTCGATCTCGATGGCGTTGTCCAGGAAGCGGTCCACCAGCACCGGGTGGTCCGGGGACAGTTCGGTGGCGCGCTCGATGTAATCGCGGAGGTTGTCCTCGTCGTAGACGATCTCCATGCCGCGCCCGCCCAGCACGTAGGAGGGGCGCACCAGCACCGGGTAGCCAATGCGGTCCGCCACCTCGCGCGCACCCTCGAAGGTGGTTGCGGTGCCGTAAGCCGGGGCCGGCAGGTTCGCCGCGTCGAGCACCTTGCCGAACTCGCCGCGGTCCTCCGCCATGTCGATGGCCTTGGGGGAGGTGCCAACCACGGGCACGCCGGCGTCCTCAAGCTGCTGCGCCAGCCCCAGCGGAGTCTGGCCGCCCAGCTGGACGATCACGCCGGCGACGGTGCCGGTGGCGGCCTCGGCGCGGTAGATCTCCATGACGTCCTCGAACGTCAGCGGCTCAAAGTAGAGGCGGTCCGCCGTATCGTAGTCGGTGGAGACAGTCTCCGGGTTGCAGTTGACCATCACCGTCTCGTATCCCACACGCGACAGCTCAAGCGCCGCGTGCACGCACGAGTAGTCGAACTCGATGCCCTGGCCGATGCGGTTCGGGCCCGAGCCGAGGATGATCACCTTCTCCTTCCCGCTGTCGCTCGAGGAAGAAACAACCTCATTTTCCGCCTCCGGGTCGAGCTCGTAGGCGGAGTACAGGTACGGCACCTTCGCGTCGAATTGGCCCGCGCAGGTATCCACAGTCTTAAAAGTCGGGGCAATCCCCAGCGACCAGCGCAGCTGGCGCACCCCGGACTCCCCCGCCAGCTCCGGACGAAGCGCGGCGATCTGGGCGTCGGACAGGCCGAACGCCTTCGCCTCACGCAAAAGCTCGGCATCGAGCACCGGGGCGTCGACAAGCTGCTGCCTGAAGTCAATGAGCGCGACGAGCTCCTCCAGGAACCACGGGTCGATGCCGGAGGCCTCGTAGACCTCCTCGACGCTCGCGCCCAGGCGCAGCGCAAGCTCTACGTCGTAGAGACGCTTGTCGGTGGGCACCTTCAGGTCCTCGAGCACCGCGGCGGCGTCGGTTGCGCGCTCGCCGGCGAAGTACTCGTCCGGCTTGGTCCAGAAACCGTTCGGCTTGTCCTCCATCGAACGCATAACCTTGTTCAGGCCCTGGATGTAGTTGCGGCCGATGCCCATCGCCTCGCCCACAGCCTTCATGGACGTGCCCAGGGTCTCGTCGGAGCCAGGGAACTTCTCAAAGGCGAAACGCGGCATCTTCACGATGACGTAGTCGAGCGTCGGCTCCGCAAGCGCGGTGGTTTCGCCGCCGGTCATGTCGTTCGGGATTTCGTCGAGCGTGTAGCCGATGGCCAGCAGGGTGGCCACCTTGGCAATCGGGTAGCCGGTGGCCTTGGACGCCAGCGCCGAGGACCGCGACACGCGCGGGTTCATCTCGATGGTGATCATGCGGCCGTCTTTGGGGTTGATGGCGAACTGGATGTTGCAGCCGCCCGTTTTCACGCCGACCTCGCGGATGATGGCCTTGCCCTGCTCGATCATGGCGGTGACCTCGGGCTCGGTCATCGTCAGCACCGGCGCCACGGTGACCGAGTCGCCGGTGTGCACACCCATTGCGTCCACGTTCTCAATGGTGGCGATGGCGATGCAGTTATCCGCGGAGTCGCGGATGAGCTCCAGCTCGATTTCCTTCCAGCCCAGGATGGATTCCTCGATCAGCACGTTCGCCTCCGGCGAAGCCACCAGGCCGTCGCCGGCGATGCGGTGCAAATCATCCATGTCGTACGCCAGGCCGGAGCCGAGCCCGCCCATGGTGAACGAGGGGCGCACCACACACGGGAACCCCAGCTCCGCGACGGTCTCCTCCACCTCTTCCATGGTGAAGCAGACGCGGGAGCGGGCGGATTCGCCGCCAATCTTGTCCACGATGTCCTTGAATTTCTGGCGGTCCTCGCCGCGCTCGATGGCGTCGATGTCCGCGCCGATGAGCTCCACGCCGTGCTTTTCCAGAATGCCGAGGCGGTCCAGCTTGATCGCCGTGTTCAGCGCAGTCTGGCCGCCGAGGGTGGGCAAAATAGCGTCGACCGGGTGGCCCTGCTCGGCTTCGCGGGCGAGGATGCGGTCGATGTAGCCGGGCTCAATCGGTTCCACGTAGGTGTGGTCGGCAAACTCGGGGTCGGTCATGATCGTCGCCGGGTTCGAGTTGACCAGCGTCACCCGCAGGCCTTCGTCCTTGAGCACGCGGCACGCCTGGGTGCCGGAATAGTCGAACTCGCAGGCTTGGCCGATCACGATCGGGCCGGAGCCGATGACCAGGACGTGGTTCAAATCGTTACGCTTCATGTCTGTATCTCCTGGTCTTTCTCTTAGGCTGTGTGCTTTTCGACGGTGACCTGCCCCCGCACCGACTTCCCCTCGCGGGCAGCAGCGGCCAGATGGCGGACGAGCTTGCGGGTGTCCACGCCCCACAGGCCGGTAATCCCCTGCGCCTCGAGCTCTTCGGCGAGGGTGCGCTGGGCGTTGTGGTTGGAGGCGATGCGCGCGAGGTCGCGCACGATGACTGCTGCGGCGGTGATGTCGGTGCTGCCGGATGCGCCCTCGCCGGTCCAGCCGACGTTGCCCACCTGCGGGGTGGCGAAGACGAGGATCTGGCCGAAGCGTTCCGCCTCGCACAGCTCGCGCTCGTAGCCGAACATGTCGGTGGTGAAAGCGACCTCGCCGGCGATCTCACTGGCGCCATCCGCAGCCGGCGTCGCGCCGAAGATGAAGCCGGGGAAGGCGGAGCCGTCGTCAAGCACGAGCGTTGCGCGCGTGCGCTGGGGTTGTGTGGTGGTGTTCTCAGACATGGTTTACGCCTTCTTCGCGTCGTAGGTTTGGGTGCCGCGCAGCCAGGTGCCAACCACGCGGGCGGAAAATTCGATGCCTTCGTACGGGGTGTTCGATGCCTTGGACGCCATCTCGTCGCCGTGGGCGGTCCACGGCGATTGCGGGTCCACCAGCACCAGGTTGGCCGGCTCGCCGACGTTGATCGGGCGGCCCTGGTCTTTCAGGCGCAGGATCTCGGCCGGCCGCTCGCTCATGACCTTGGCCACGAAGCGCCAATCGGCCAGCCCCGGCTCGACGAAGATGCGGTGTACCACGGCAAGGGAGGTCTCCAGGCCGAGCATGCCGGGCTTGGCGTTTTCGAACTCCACGCACTTGTCTTCGGAACCGTGCGGGGCGTGGTCGGTGGCGACCACGTCGACGGTGCCGTCGAGAAGCGCCTGCTTGAGCGCCTCAGCGTCGCGCGCCTCGCGCAGCGGCGGGTTCACGCGGAACAGGCCGTCGTAGGTGTCCAGCTTCTCGTCGGTGAGCATCAGGTGGTGCGGCGTGACCTCAGCGGTGACGTCGATGCCCTGGTTCTTGGCAAAGCGCAGAAGCTCCACGGTGCCCTCGGTAGAAGCGTGGCACAGGTGGTAGCGGCCGCCGTAGTCGCGGGTCATGATCGCGTCGCGGGCCACAATGGACTCCTCCGCCACGCGCGGCCAGCCACGCAGGCCCAGGCGCGCGGCCTGATCGCCCTCGTGGGCGGACGCGCCTTCCGTCATGCGGTGGTCCTCGGCGTGCTGCGCGAGCACCACGTCGTGCGCCTTGGCGTACTCGATGGCGCGGCGCATCAGCTGCGGGTCGTTGACGCACTTGCCGTCGTCGGAGAACATACGCACGCCGCTGCGGGACATCAGCCCGATCTCGGTGAGCTGCTCGCCCTTCAGCCCCTGGGAGATGGAGCCGACCGGGTAGACGTCGCACTTGCCGTACTCCTGGCCCTTCGCCCACACCGCCTCGGCGAGGAAAGGCTGGTCGATCACCGGGTTGGTGTTCGCCATGGTGAACACGGCGGTGAACCCGCCCTTGGCCGCGGCGTCGGAGCCGGTGGCGATGGTCTCGGTGTCCTCGCGGCCCGGCTCGCGCAGGTGCACGTGCATGTCCACCAGGCCCGGCAGCAGCACGTTGCCTTCGCAGTCCATAACCTCGTCCGCGTCGTCGAAGGGGTTCTCCCCGATTGAGTCGATCACGCCGTCGGCGACGTCGATGAGAATGTTGGTCACGTCCTCGCCGTACGGGCGGACGTTGTTCAAAGCGAGCGTGGTCACTTGCTGGCTCCTTCCTCGTTGCCGCCCTGCTCTCCTGAGCTGGCGAGCAGCGTAAACAGCACGGCCATGCGGGTGTAGACACCGTTGGACACCTGGCCCAGCACCACGGCGTTGTCGCGGTCCGCGACGTCGAAGTTGATTTCCATGCCGCGCAGCATCGGGCCCGGGTGCATGATCAGCGCCGAATCCTTCATGCGGTTCGCGCGGTCCTTGCTCAGCCCGTACAGGGTGGCGTACTCGCGGTGCGACGGGAAGAACCCGCCGTGCATGCGCTCAGCCTGCACACGCAGCATCATCACCACGTCCGCCTGCTCGACCTCCGCGTCGAAGTCGTGCGACACACGTGCCGGCCAGTACTGCACGCCGGTGGGCAGAAGCGTCGGCGGGGCCACCAGCACAACCTCGGCGCCGAGGGTGTGCAGCAGGTCCACGTTGGACCGCGCCACGCGCGAGTGCAAGATGTCGCCGACGATGAGCACGGTCTTGCCGGCCACGTCGCCGATGTGCTGGCGCATAGTCACCGCGTCCAAAAGCGCCTGGGTGGGGTGCTGGTGTTGGCCGTCGCCGGCGTTGATGATGCTGGTTTCCGGCAGCCACTTGCGCAGAAGCTGCGACGCGCCCGAGGCCGGGTGGCGCATGATGATCGCGTCCGCGCCGATAGCCTCGAGGGTGGCCGCGGTGTCTTTGAGCGACTCGCCCTTCTTCACCGAGGACGAGGACGCGGACAGGTTGATCACGTCCGCGCTCATCCACTTGCCCGCGGTCTCAAACGAGGACCGGGTACGGGTGGAGTTTTCGTAGAACAGCGTCATCACGGTGCGACCGCGCAGGGTGGGCAGCTTTTTTATCTCGCGGCCGTCCAGGGCTTCGCGGAAGCGGTCCGCCTCGTCCATCAGGCCGACAATTTCCTCGCGGGAAAGGTCCGCGATGTCGATCAGGTGCTTCATTTACGCCTCCCTAGCCAGCGTGACCCGGTCCTCGGCATCGAGCGGCGTCAGCGACACGGTGACGTCCTCGTCCTTCGAGGTGGGGATGTTTTTGCCCACGTAGTCCGCGCGGATGGGCAGTTCTCTGTGGCCGCGGTCCACCAGCACCGCCAGCTGGATGGCTGCGGGGCGGCCGATGTCGCGCAAGGAATCCAGCGCCGCGCGGATCGTGCGGCCGGAGTACAGCACGTCGTCGACAAGGATGACCACTGCCCCGTCAATGTCCACCGGGATGTTGGTGGGCCGCAGGGCGCGGTGGGGGCGGTTGCGCAAGTCGTCGCGGTACAGCGTCACGTCCAAGCTGCCCACGGGGATCGCCACCCCGGAAAATTCTTCAACGGCCTCAGCGATGCGCTGCGCCAGCGGCACTCCCCCGGACGGAATTCCCAGCAGCACAACCTGCGGGCTGGTCTCATCGTCCAACGCCGTTTTCTCGATGATCTGGTGCGCGATGCGTGCAACAGTGCGGCCGACGTCTTGAGCGTTCAGCAACTCAACGGTCGACCGTTCGTTCTCACTCATCGAACCTCCTTCCCCGCCTCACAGTGCGGAATTTAAAGGATTTCGAACCGGCCCCGCCTGCCGGGGCCGTGTGTAGTCTTGGGACCGGGTTTCACCTTAGCATCTGCGCGTATAAACCGGGAAGGATTCCATGGGCATCCACGCTGAGTACACCCTCCCCTTCGACCGCGACACCGTCTGGCGCTGGCACACCCGCCCAGGCGCGGTCACCCGCCTTACCCCCGGGTTCCTGCCGATGCGGGTGGCAAGCGAAGCGGCGTCGATACGCAGCGGCACCACAGTGTTCCGCCTCCCCGTGGGCCAAAAGTGGGTCGCGCGCCACCTCTCCGACGGCTACGTCGGGGGCCACCAGTTCACCGACGTCGCCGCGAACCAGCCGGTGCGCGCGGCCACCGGTTGGCGCCATGTGCACCGCTTCGAGGACGTAAGCGAGGGCACATTGCTTATCGACGACGTCAGCGCCCGCATCCCAGAAGCCGCGCTCCGCCCCGCCTGGGCTTACCGCCAGCGCCAGTTGGTGGAGGACCTGCGGTTCATTGCTTCCCTGCCTCACGCCGCCCCGAAGACGGTGGCCATGACCGGCTCCAGCGGCCTCGTCGGCACCCACCTACGCGCGCAGCTGACCACCGCCGGGCACACCGTGATCCCGCTGGTGCGCGGAAAGGCAGGTCCCGGTGAGAGGCACTGGGACATGAACAACCCGGCGCCCGACCTGCTAGCCGGCGTCGACGGGGTGATCCACCTCGCGGGCGAGACCATCATGGGCCGGTTCACCGAGGAAAAGAAGCGCAAAATCCGTGACTCTCGCGTGGAGCCCACCCGCAAACTCGCCCACCTCGCCGCGGACTCGGGAGTGGAAGTCTTCGTCGGCGCCTCGGCGGTGGGGTACTACGGGACAGATGCTGGCAGCGTTCCACGCACCGAGGCTGACGGGCCCGGCGAGGGGTTCTTGGCCGAGGTCTGCGACGCCTGGGAGCACGCCGCCAATGTCGACGGGGTACGCAGCGTGCACATCCGCACCGGGCTGGCGCTGTCCAGCGCTGGCGGGCTGTTGCCGGTGCTCAAGGCCAGCGTCAACGCGGGGCTCACCGCGCAGTTCGGCCGCGGCGATTTCTGGATGAGCTGGGTGGCGCTGGACGACCTGACCGACTTCTACGTCCGCGCTCTGCTGGACGGCACGGTGTCCGGGCCCGTCAACGCCACGGCGCCAGAGCCGGTGACCAACGCCGAGATGTCTGCCACCCTCGCCCGCCTGCTGCGCCGGCCGGACCTGTTTTCCATCCCGACGTTCGGCCCGAAACTGCTGCTGGGCAAAGAGGGCGCGCACGAGCTCGCGCTGGCGGACCAACGTGTCTTGCCCACCGTGGCGGCCGAGCACGGCTGGCGGCTGCGCTACCCCAGCCTCGACGCAGCCCTGCGCCACGAGTTGGGCCGCGAGCAGCTGCTAGTCTCGCAGGCGTGACTACAGATCAAACCGAAGAGCCCGTCCAGCCGAGCGAGCACCCCGAACGCAACGTGACCGAGAAGGTCACGCCCGAGGCCGTCGCAGCGATCTTCGAGGAGGAAGACCTCGAGTACCGCATCGAAGACCAGCTGGTGCGTTCCGGCTTCATTAACGCCGCCATTGCGGTCGTCATCGACGGCGACCACCTCGTGTTCGAGGCGCTGTGGCGCGGCGAGTTCCCCCGCGAGATGGCGCCGAAGGTGCTCTACGCGTGCAACGAGCACAACCAAACGCACTTCGCGCCCACCCTGCGCTTCTTCGAGCGCGGTGAGGACCAGCTGGCCATCAGCGCGATCCGCTCGATGCGCATCACTGAGGGCGCGTCGTTCAACCAGCTCGGCGCGTTCATCGCCAGCTCCATCGACACCACCTTGCAGGCCTTCGACTTTTTGAAGAACACTTTCCCCACCGTTGTCACCTGGGAGGAGCCGCAGTAATGAGCAACGCAACACTCGTGACCATCGACCGCGTTATCAAGGCCATGGCCGGCCACGACGTGGAGGTTGCCGACGACCCCTCGGGCCGCGCGGGCCACGCCAACGTCAACGGCTACAACCTGCTGTTCGTGCTGCTGGATTCCGTGCTCATCGTCCGCGCGGACTCCGTCACAGACACCCCGGCCGACACGCCTGACGCCACGTTGTACCTGGCGGCGAACCAGGTCAACAGCTCCTACCTGGACGCGCGCGCACTGGTGGTCAACCGGACCGAGAACCTCGTCGTGCGCACCGAGTCCGAGATCCAGGTTGGCGCGGGGCTCGCGGACGACCAGCTCTCAAACTCGCTCAAGGCCGCCGTCGACGGCGTGCTGGCCACCCAGGACGCGATGCGCGCACTGGTCGGCGAGATTCAGAAGCAGGCCGAGGCCGCCGGCGTCGCGCCGGCTGACGGCGAGGACAGCGCGAACTCCGCCGACTAGGAGTTCGCCAGACGCTCCAGCTCGACCTCGGGGTCGAAGTCGGCGGCAGGCCACTCGAGGTTGAGCGACTTCAGCGCGTCGAAAAGCAACGCCTTGACCACCGTGCGGCAGTACGTCTTGTTGTCGGAAGGAATGCAGTACCACGGCGCGACCTCTGTGGACGTGCGCGTCATTGCGATCTGGTAAGCGGCCATGAACTGGCTCCACAGCTTACGGTCGTCGATGTCGGAAGGGTTGTACTTCCAGTGCTTGTCGGCGCGCTCGATGCGCTTTTTCAGGTTTTCCGCCTGGAACTCGCGCGAGATGTGCGGCATCACCTTGATGATCTTCGTGCCGCGCGCCGCGAGCTCGTTCTCGAACTCCACGATCGCGCCGTAGCGGCGCTCGATCTCCTCCGGCGGCGCCATCTGCTTCACGCGCTGCACCAGCACGTCCTCGTAGTGCGAGCGGTCGAACACCGCGATCTGCCCCGGCTTGGGCAGGTGCGGGGTGAAGCGCCACAAGAAATCGTGGGCGGCTTCCTCCTCCGTCGGGCGCCCGAATCCCTGGACACGCACGCCCTGCAGGTCCATGGTCGCCCCGATGACGTTGCGGACGATGCCGCCCTTGCCGGCGGTGTCCATGCCCTGCAGCACCAGCAGGATCGAACCGGCGTCCTCGTTGCCGGCGCGTCCGTTGGCGAAGAGCATCTCCTGCAGCTCATCAAGGTCGTCGTCGTAGTCGTGGAACGCGTCGTCCACGTCCGACACCCCCGGTGTCGCAGCTGGGTCCACGTCCGCGAGCTGGTACTCGGGACCGACGAAAAACTGCTTGGCTTCCTCAACGGTGAGCTTCGACATGTCGCTTCCTTTCGGTGGTGTTCGGTCTGGAAGTCGAGTAAAGGAGGTCGAGTATGCCGCTCAATGGGCGTGTACTCGACCTCCTCTACTCGACTTTCTGCCGGGCCCGGTACTAGCCGCGGGTCCCGTCCGTCGCCCGTTCCCCGGCCTCCAAGTCTTCGGTGGACTCGGCGATCTCGCGGGCCGTGGCTGCGTCGGTGTCCTCCGCCTGCTCCAGCCCGGAGTCCTCCGAGTGCTCATCGGTGGGGGCACTCTCGTCCTCTACCGGGTAGGCGTCTTCCGCGCCCTCGCCGGCAAACGGTGAGTTGGAAGCCGCCCGCTGCGCGATACCGTCGAGCACAACGTTGATGTAGGGCGCGGCCTGTGCGCCGGAGTACTCCGCGGCCATCTCCACGCCCTCGGCGATTGAGACCGGCGCATCCACCTCGTCGTTGAACAGAATCTCCCACGCCGCGACGCGGAGAATCTGACGGTCTACGGCTGGCAGACGGAACAGCTCCCAGTCCTCGGAAAGGTGGCGCTCAATGGCATCGTCGAGGTCGTCCAGCTTCTCCGCCGCACCCGCCACGATGGTGCGGGTGTAATCCGCCACCGGCGCGACTGCGTTGAGCGGGTCCTGGGACAGCTGGGCGCGGTCCTCCACGATGGAGACCGGGTCGATGTCGCGGGTCTCCGCCTCGAAAAGGATGTCTACTGCCCGGCGACGCGCACGGTAGCGCGCGCCGTGTCGTTTGTAATCGGGCATTAGTTGTTCACGCGAGACAGGTACTCGCCGGTGCGGGTGTCCACCTTGACCACGTTGCCAGTCTCCAGGAACAGCGGCACCTGGATCTCAGCACCGGTCTCCAGGGTTGCCGGCTTGGTGCCGCCGGTGGAGCGGTCGCCCTGCAGGCCCGGCTCGGTCTGCTCGATCTTCAGGTCCACAGAGATCGGCAGCTCGGCGAACAGCGCCTCGCCCTCGTGGAAGGAAACCTGCACGCGCATGTTCTCCAGCAGGAAGCGAGCGGCATCGCCGAACTTGTCTGCCGGCAGCTCGTACTGCTCGAACGTCTTGTCGTCCATGACAACGTAGTTGGTGCCGTCGTTGTACAGGTAGGTCATGTCGCGTCGGTCAACGGTTGCGGTCTCCACCTTCACACCAGCGTTCCAGGTCTTGTCCACGGTCTTGCCGGTGACAACGTCCTTGAGCTTGGTGCGCACGAACGCCGGGCCCTTGCCGGGCTTGACGTGCTGGAACTCGATGATCTGCTGCAGCTTGCCTTCGTTCTTCAGCACCAGGCCGTTCTTGAAATCGGCGGTAGTTGCCATGGTAAGTACCTTCCTCCTGGGAGTATCGGGGCGTGTGCAAACACAGCAATGTTACAGCACTGTCAGTTCCTTGGTGTACTCCGTGATCACCTTCGGCGCCGCCGAGGTGATGATGAGCGTGTCCTCAATACGCACGCCGGCCTTGCCCGGGATGTAGATGCCGGGCTCGATGGTCAAGGTCATGCCCTCCTCGAGCACGCCCGAACCGGTCTTTGCCGCGCTGGGAGCCTCGTGCACGTCCAGGCCCACTCCGTGGCCGGTGGAGTGCACGAAGTACTCGCCGTATCCGGCCTCCTCGATCACGTCGCGGCAGGCCTTGTCCACGTCCACAAGCTTCGTCCCCGGCACCGCCGCCTTCACTCCCGCGAGCTGGGAAGCGAGGGTGACCTCGTAGATCTCTCGCTCGAGGGAGCCGATCTCCCCGATCGCGAACGTGCGGGTCATGTCCGAGTTGAAGCCGAGGCGGTGCATGCCGAAATCGATGGTGACCAGATCGCCCTCCGCGATCACCCGGTCGCCGGCGCTATGGTGCGGCTTCGCCGAGTTCGGCCCGGAAGCAACGATGGTGTCGAAGCTGACGCGCTCCGCGCCGAGCACGCGCATGCGGTGTTCCAGGTCCGCCGCGACTTCCCGCTCGGTGCGGCCGGCGCGCAGCTCGCCGGCGTCCAACACTGCGTCGATCGCCTGCACCGTCAGCTCCGCAGCCTCCGTCAAGCGCGTGAGTTCCAGGTTGTCCTTGATCAGACGGATCTCCTCGATCACCCCGCTGACAGGCACGAGAGTGACCCCCTCGGGGCACGCCTCGCGCAGCTTCTCCAGCTGGGCAACCGAAACGTAGTCGGCTTCAAAGCCCACGCGGTGCCCCTCGGCGGCCTTGGACAGCATGGCCACGCCGACGTTGCGCTCGATGGTGGCCGCAATGTCCGGCACTTCCTCGCCGATCTGGGTGGTGTAGCGCCCGTCGGTGGCAATTGCGGCGGTGCGGTCCTTCGACACCAGCATCGCTCCGTTCGACCCGGAGAAGCCAGACAGGTAGCGCACGTGGGTCAGGTGGGTGACCAGCATGTCGTCGATGCGGCGCTCCGCCAGCTTCGTGGACAGTTTGCGGCGACGGTCCTCAAAACGGGTGTCTGCCAATGCCATTAGAGCCTCCTTGCGTAGTACTCGAGCGCGAGCCGGTAGCCGTCCACCCCCAGCCCCGCAATGACGCCTTCGGCGATCGGCGAAAGGTAGGAGTGCGCCCGAAACGGCTCGCGCGCGTGCACGTTGGAAATGTGCACCTCGATAAAGCCGTGGTGATCTTTCAGTTCTACCAGCGCGTCGCGCAGCGCGACTGAGGTATGGGTAAATCCGCCGGGATTGATCACCACGGCCCACCCGTTATCCGCCGCCTCGTGCACCCAGTCGATCAGCTCGCCCTCGTGGTTGGACTGGCGGCACTCCACCTCCACGCCGAGCTCGCCGCCGCGCTCACACAATTGCTTCTCGACGTCTGCCAGTGTCACCGACCCGTAGATCTCCGGCTGCCGCTTGCCCAGCCTGTTCAAGTTTGGCCCGTTTACCACCAGAATCTTCATCGCTACTCCGAAATCGCCTCGTACGCCGCGCGCATCTCCTCCACCGTCGCGTCCTCCAGCCTGGTGGCCGAGCCCAACCCGTCGAGGACGACGAAGCGGATACGCCCGTCGCGGTTCTTTTTGTCCAGCAGCATCGCGTCGTGCAGCTCGTCGAACGCGCCCGCCTCGTAACGGGTGGGAAGGCCCGCCTTTGTCAGGATTTCTTCGTGGAGGGCGACCAAGGATGCGTCGATAAGCTTCCTGCCCAATGCCAGGTGGGCGACGAACATCATGCCCACCGCGACCGCGTTGCCGTGGCGCCAGGTGTAGTTCTCGCGGCGTTCAATGGCGTGGCCGAGGGTGTGGCCGTAGTTGAGAATCTCGCGCAGGCCGGACTCCTTGAGGTCCTGCCCGACAACACTCGCCTTCACCGCCACGGAACGGCGCACCAGCTCCGGCCAGTGGTGCTCGGCGCCGTCCTGGTAGAGCTCCAAAATGCGCGGGTCCGCAATAAAGCCGGTCTTGATCAGCTCGGCGGAGCCTGAGACCACCTCCGTTTCAGGAAGGGTGTCGATGCGGGCGAGGTCGATGAACACACTGTCCGGCTCGTGGAACGCCCCGACGAGGTTCTTGCCAGCCGCCGTGTTTATGCCGGTCTTGCCGCCGACGGCCGCATCCACCATGGCCAGAAGCGTGGTGGGCACCTGCACGACCTTGATGCCGCGCATCCACGTCGCCGCGGCGAAGCCGGCAAGATCCGTCACTGCGCCGCCGCCGAGGCCGACAACGACATCCTGGCGGGAAAAGCTGTGCGCGCCGAGGGTGTCCCACAGACTGGAAAGCACAGCCAGGTCCTTGCCCGCTTCCGCATCCGGCACGCACACCGCCACCGGCTCCACACCGGCGGACTCAAGCTGCTGCGCAAGCTCGCGCGCGGCATCAACCAGCGGCGCCTGGTGCACGACGAGTGCGCGGCGCGCGCCGACCTGTGCGACGCGCTGAGCCGCCTGGCCCAGGTTGCCGCGCCCGATATTGACCGCGTACGGGCTTTGCCCCGTCACCTCAACTACAGCCATGCGCCTCGCCTTTCTCCCGCAGGGCTAATCCACGTCAATGAACCCGAGGACTTCCGCCACCACACGCTGCGGTGGGCGCTCGTCCGTGCGCACGCGGAAGCTGGAGACCTCCCGGTAGAAGGACTCTCGCTGCTCCAAAAGGTCCCGGTAGCGCTGTTCGCGGTCCTCGCCGTCGAGCACCGGACGCGACGCATCCTCCGCCGTGCGGCGAATTCCTTCCTCGGCGGTGACGTCGATCCACACCACGGTGTGGCGCTGCAGGAGCGTGCGCACCTCTTCGGTGACAATCGCGCCGCCGCCGAGGCTGACCACCCCGCCGGTGGCGAGCGCGCGGGCCACGTAGCCCACCTCGAGCTCGCGGAAGGTGTCCTCGCCGAGCTCCGAGTACAACTCGCCGCAGGCCTTGCCCTCGCCCTGCTCCATGAGGAGATCGGAGTCCACGATGGGCAGGTTCAGTGCGCTGGCGATCCGCCGGCCAATCGTCGACTTGCCCGCACCCGGCATGCCCACTAGCACAACACGCGGCGCGGAGTGCACCAACGCAGGCGCCGCAGTGACGAGTTCGGTCGCACTCGGCGCATCGTTCTCGTCGAACGGTGTTGCGCTGTCCGCGCCATCAGCGCGCGCGTCTTCCGGAGCGAGACCGTGCACCAAATCGTTGACAATATCTGCCGGGGATGCCCCGGCCGGAGTGGTCATGCCAAATCCTCCTCTTGGGCGAACGCGAGCCGCACCGCCGCGTACGCGCGGTACGCCTCCACGTTGCGTCGAACCTCATCCACAGTATCGCCGCCGAACTTCTCCGACACGGCTTGCGCGAGCACCAGCGCCACCATCGCCTCAGCGACGACTCCACCAGCGGGCACCGCGCACACGTCCGAACGCTGGTGAATGCCGGTGGCGGCTTCCCCGGTGGACATGTCCACGGTCTTCAGCGCGCGCGGGACAGTCGAAATCGGCTTCATGGCCGCACGCACGCGCAACTGCTCGCCGTTGGTCATGCCGCCCTCGAGGCCGCCGGCACGGTTCGTTGAACGTGTCACGCCGCCCTGCCCGCGCACCATCTCGTCGTGCGCCTGCGAACCCCGGCGGCGGGCCTCCTCGAAACCGTCGCCGACCTCGACACCCTTCACAGACTGGATGCCCATCAGCGCGCCAGCCAGGCGCGCGTCAAGGCGGCGTTCGCCGGAGACGTGCGAGCCCAGGCCGACCGGCAAACCGTCCACGATGACCTCGACAACGCCGCCGAGGGTGTCCCCGTCCTTCTTCGCAGCCTCGATGCGGGCGACCATGTCCGCCTCCGCTTCTTTGTCGTAGGCGCGGACCGGGGAGGCGTCGATAGCCTCAATGTCCTCGAAGCTCGGGTGCGGCCCTGCGTACGGGGCGGACTCGCCGATGGAGATCACGTGCGAGAACACCTCCACACCGAGGGTTTCGCGCAGGAAGCTACGGGCCACAGTCGCAGCCGCCACGCGCGCCGCGGTCTCGCGCGCGGACGAGCGCTCGAGCACCGGACGGGCGGAGTCGAAGCCGTACTTGATCATGCCCGCGAAGTCTGCGTGGCCCGGGCGCGGGCGGGTCAGCGACGCTCCGCGCCCGGACGACATGGCCTTCGCCACCACCGGGTCCTCCATGTCCACGGGTTCCGCGGACATGATCGTGGTCCACTTCGGCCACTCGGTGTTGCCGATCTGAATGGTGATGGGGCTGCCGATGGAGGTCCCGTGGACCACGCCGGTGAGAAGCGTAAGCTCATCGGCCTCGAACTTCATGCGTGCTCCACGCCCGTATCCGAGCCGGCGGCGCGCCAGCTGGTGGGCGATGTCTTCCTTGCGCACCGGCAATCCAGCCGGCGCGTTTTCCACTAACGCAATGAGGGCTTGGCCGTGCGACTCCCCGGCCGTTGTCCAACGAAGCATGGCGACATTCTTGCACAAGCCTCGCCAAATTCGGCCCTCAAACCCCCGAATACATACACAAAAAAGGAAACAGCACCCACACAGCGCACAACATGGATGGCCCATGCGGCACCGAGCGCCTTCCGCACACTCCTGCCGCACCCACGGTGAGTAGGCCGGATAGCCCGAACCCGGCGACTACTCCGAAGGGCCCGCCGACGGCCGCGCAAGCTACGCCGAGCGGTGCCGCAAGCTTGATGTCTCCCCCACCAATGCCCCGCCCGACCATCAGGTACCACGCCGGCCACATGAACCCCCACACCAGAGGCGGATAGAACAAGCACGCGCCAGTAGCCGCGACGGCTGGCGGCACTGTCAGCGCGTCCGGCAGCCTGCGCTCGCGGATGTCAAAGGCGCACAGAAGCGCCGTCCACGCAAGAAAGACTCCCCCTGCCGCATAAGCGGCGAATCCCCCGATCCCCATGCAGGCGAGACTAGTGGGACTGCTCCCAGTGGCGCAACAGCGCCTCACGCATCGCCTCGCGCGGAGCGTCAACGCCGGTGAACTGCTCGAACTGGGCGTAGGACTGCCCCGCCAGCATGGACAGCCCGCCCACCACCGGGTAGCCGTTCGAGGCCGCGCGAACGGCCAGCGGCGTCGGCCACGGGTTGTAAATCACGTCGAGCACCGGGGCATGACCAAGCGACTTAGCGTGCTGCTCCAACGCATCCGCGGGGACGGTGGAGGCGACAACGTCAGCCTCCAAGGCGATCGCCTCAAGGTCCGCATCGAAGCTGCAGAAGGACACGTCCATGCCCTGCGCCAGCTCCACGTATTCCGCTGCGCGATCCGAGCGGTTGACCACGGTCACCTGCTCGCAGCCGAGCTCGCGCAGCGCCCACATCACGGCACGGGCGGTACCGCCGGCACCGACCAGGACTGCTCGTTTTACCGGGGCTTCTCCCAGCAGCTCCTGCAGAGCGACCAGGGCTCCTTCGCAGTCGGTGTTGTCGGCGCGCCAGCCGCCGTCGATACGCGTCAGTGTGTTGGCGGAACCGATCTGCTGCGCACGGTCGGTCACCTCATCCGCAAAATCCAGCGCGGCGAACTTGCACGGCATGGTCACCGAGAAGCCGCGGAAAGACTGATCCGCCTCCCCCACGATCCGGGGCAGCTCGCCGGCCTCGCAGAGGATCCGGGTGTACTCCCAGCCGTCCAGGCCCGCCGCCTCATACCCGGCACCATGCAGCACCGGGGATAGCGAGTGCTCGATCGGCGAGCCGAGGACGGCCGCGCGGTGGGTGATCTCCATGAGCTAGCGCTGCGAGTCCAGCACGCCGGAGTCCACCGCACGCTGGGTGTCGTTGAGGTGCTGCTCGAACGTGTCGTTGAAGATCGTCGTGCCGTCCTTGTCCACGGTGACAAAGAACAGCCAGTTGCCTTCGGCCGGGTGCTCCATCGCCTCAATTGCCTCGATCGACGGCGACGCAATCGGGGTCTGCGGCAGACCGTCCATGGCGTAGGTGTTCCACGGGGTGACGCGGCCGCGGTCCTCGTCGGTGGTGGCGACCTCGACGGACGGCAGCCCGTAGTTGACCGTGGAGTCGAACTCCAGGCGCATCGGCTCGTCCAGGCGGTTGAGGATGACGCGCGCAACCTTGTCGAACTCGCCCGCCGGGGCCTCGCGCTCAACCAGCGACGCTGCGGTGAGCAACTCGTACGGGGTCAAGCCGACAGCCTTGGCGCGGCCGACAATGTCGGTGGATTCGTACTGCTTGGCGGAACGGGTGATCAGGTCCGTGAGGATCTCTTCGGCACTCGCGTGCGGGTCGATGATGTACTCGCCCGGAGCGATCAGGCCCTCGAGCCGTTTCGCGTCGCCAGCACGGCCAGCCACCGTCTCGCGCGCCCACTCAGGCACGCCGAGAGCTTCTGGATCCGCCTCTGCGGCGACCTTGTTCAGGTCCTCCAACTTCACGCAGTCCGGCGCCGGCTTCTCGCCGCAGGCGGACTGCTGGATCATGGTGAGGATGCCCAGGCGCTTCTGTCCGCCGAGGATGTTGATGTCCATCAGGGTCGCGCCGCCGTAGACCTGCAGCGGCGTGACACGCTGCTGCGGGTCAAGCAGCGCCTCCACAGCAGAGTCGGCGCTCATCTCGCCCTGCAGGCGGTAGAAACCGGGCTGGATGTTGTCCGCGTTCGGGTTGTTCGCCGCGGCGGTCTGGAACGCGTTGTCGGAGGCGACGATGCCGCGCTCTTCCAGCTCGGGGCCGAGGGCGGAAAGGCTCGCGCCTTCCTTGATCTGCACTACCTGCTCTTCACCGTTGCCCGCGCCCTCGTAGTCGGACACGTTGTTGCCGCGGGCGATGGCAATCCAGGCGATCAAGCCGATGATCAGCAGGAGCGAAGCAACCAGCACCGCGGTGCTCCGTGTGCGCCGCATGGCGGCTTGTCGTGGGGTCACGGTTAATTCTCCTTGAGGTAGTTCTTGCGGCCGTCCAGCCATGATTGCAGAATCTCCACCGCCGCCGCCTGGTCGATCACGGCGCGCGCGTCCTTTTCACGCACGCCTGAAACTCGCAGCGCGTGCGTGGCGGCGACCGTGGTCAGTCGCTCGTCCGCCATTTTCACCGGCACGTCGCTGCGCCGCTTGATGCGGAACGCGATTTCTTTGGCGTGCTTGACGCTCTTGGAGCCGTCGCCGTTGAGGTTCGACGGCAGTCCGACAACGACCTCCACGGCGTCGAGCTCGTCGATAAGCTCAAGCAAACGCTCGATGTCTTCGCCGTCGCGGTCCTTGAACCCGGTGACCCGGCGAACCGTTTCCACCGGGGTGGCCAGCGTCGCGTCCTTGTCGGAGGAGGCCACGCCGATGCGGACGGTGCCCACATCGATGCCGATGCGGCGGCCCTGCCCCGGGTCTTCAACCCCCGGGGTGTCTGGCTGCACCTTCATCCGTGTGTCCTTTCCACCTTCGACGGCTACGTAAACAACAGACCGGTTACCGGCGGGGCGGTTAACTGGCCTTAGTTAAACCTAACCGTTTCCTGTGGAACCGGCGGGGCGCTTCTTCGGCGTGTCACGCATTACAGCGCTGGTTGTCAGGCGAGCGACTCACGCACTGCGCGCAGCGCGTCCTCGATTCCGGCCGGGTTTGCGCCGGTGCCCTGCGCCAAGTCCGGCTTTCCGCCGCCCTTGCCGTCGACGTACTGGCCGATCAGCTTGACCAGGTCGCCGGCCTTCACGCCGGACTGAACGGCCTGCGGCGTCGCGGCTGCGGCCAGCGACACCTTGCCGTCCACCTGGGACAGCAGCACGATCACTGCGTCTTCTGCCTGCAGCTTGCCCCGCAGGTCGTTGGCGATCGTGCGCAGGTCGCCGGTGGTGATGCCTTCGGGCAGCTGCTTTGCGACGACTCGGTGCACGCCGACCGTCTGCGCCTCATCCGCCAGGTTGGCAGTCGAGGCCAGAAGCTGCTGACGGTGCAGGTTCTCAATCTCCTTCTCGGCCGCGCGCAGGCGCTCGGTCAACTGGGCGATCCGGTCCGGCAGCTCCTCGGTCGGTGCCTTCAGCTCCGCAGCCAGGCCGGACGCGAGCGCGGCCTCCTTGGACAGGAACTTGAAGGAGTCCATGCCGGAGTACGCCTCGATGCGGCGGGCGCCGGAGCCGACGGAGGATTCGCCGAGGACGGCCACCGGGCCGATCTGCGAGGCATGCTCGACGTGAGTGCCGCCGCACAGCTCGATGGAGAACGGCCCGCCGATCTCCACCACGCGCACGGTGTCGCCGTAGCTCTCGCCGAACAGCGCCATCGCGCCCATCTCCTTCGCATGGTCCAGAGAGGTCTCAATGGTGTTGACCGCGAAGTCCGCGTCCACCGCCTGGTTGGTGATGGTGGCGATTTCCTCGAGCTGCGCGTCCGTGAGCTGGTCGGTGTAGTTGAAGTCGAAGCGCAGGTAACCCGGCTTGTTCAAGGAACCAGCCTGGACTGCGGTGGGGCCGAGCACCTGGCGGATCGCGGCGTGGATCAGGTGGGTCGCGGAGTGCGCCTGGCGCGCGCCGTGGCGCCACGCCTCGTCCACCTCGGCGGTGACGGTGGAGCCCAGATCGAGCCCGCCGTTTTGCACCGTGGCCTTGTGCAGCCACAGCTTCTTGCCCACTCGCTGCACGTCGTTGACGTTGAGGATGGTGTCGCCCATGAGCAGGCGGCCGCGGTCGGCCATCTGGCCGCCGGACTCCGCGTACATCGGGGTCACATCCAGGATGACCTCGACCTCGTCGCCTTGGGCGACCTCGCCGACCTTCTCGCCGCCGCGCACCAGGCCGATCACCTTCGCGTCGTGGGTGAGCTGGTCGTAGCCCACGAACTCGGTCGGGTTCGCGTCCACCCACTCGCGGTAGAGCGACTCGTCCACGTTGCGGTGCTTCTTCGCCTTGTTGTCGGCCTTGGCGCGCTCGCGCTGCTCCTGCATAGCGGCGTTGAAGGCGTCCATGTCCACGTCCAGGCCAGCCTCGCGGGCCATCTCCACGGTCAGGTCGATCGGGAAACCGTAGGTGTCGTGCAGCTCGAAGGCTTGCGCGCCCGGCAGGACCTTGGCGCCGGATGCGGAGACGGCGGAGGCGGCTTCGTCGAAACGCGAGGTGCCCGCCTCAAGTGTCTTGGAGAACGCCTTCTCCTCGGCTACCGCCACGCGCAGGATGCGCTCGCGGTTGTCGGCGATCTCCGGGAACGACGGGGTCATCGTGTCCATGATGGTGTTCATCAGCGTCTCCATGACCGGGCCGGTCGCGCCCAGCAGGCGCGCGGAGCGGATGATGCGGCGCAGCAGACGGCGCAGGATGTAGCCGCGGCCCTCGTTGGACGGGGTCACGCCGTCGAGGATGATCATCATGCCGGTACGTGCGTGGTCGGCGACGACGCGGAAGCGCACGTCGTCGTCCTTGTTTCCGGCGTCGTACTTCGCGCCGGTCAGCTCCACAGCAGCATCGATGACGGGGCGCAAAAGGTCGGTCTCGTAGACGTTGTCCACGCCCTGCAGGATGCAAGCGACGCGCTCGATGCCCATGCCGGTATCGATGTTCTTCTGCGGCAGCTCACCGATGATATCGAAGTTGCCCTTCTTGTCGCCCTCGCCGCGGATGGACTCCATGAACACGAGGTTCCAGATCTCCATGTAGCGGTTGTCGTCGGCGACCGGGCCGCCCTCGACGCCGTATTCCGGGCCGCGGTCGTAGTAGATCTCCGAGCACGGGCCGCAGGGGCCGGGGATACCCATGGACCAGAAGTTGTCTTCCATGCCCATGCGCTGGATCCGCTCTTCCGGAATGCCGATCTTGTCGCGCCAGATCGAGGCGGCCTCGTCGTCGTCCAAGTAGACGGTCACCCACAGGCGCTCCGGGTCCAGGCCCAGCCCGCCGTCCTCGACAGCGCCGGTGAGCAGGGTCCAGGCGTGCGTGATCGCGCCTTCCTTGAAGTACTGGCCGAAGGAGAAGTTGCCGGCCATCTGGAAAAACGTGTTGTGGCGGGTGGTGATGCCCACTTCCTCGATGTCCAGGGTGCGCACGCACTTCTGGATGGATGTGGCGGTGCCGTTTGCGAAATCCGGAGTCTGGTCGCCCAAAAAGTACGGCTTGAACGGCACCATGCCGGCGTTGACGAACAGCAGCGTCGGATCGTCCAGAATCAGCGGAGCGCTGGGCACCGGGGTGTGTCCCGCCTCGACGAAGTGGTTGGTGAACCGCTCTCGGATCTCATGGGTCTGCACGCGTGATTGTCCTTTCAGCAGCGCCGGTTTTTATCCGCGCTTACTCTACCCCGCGCCTCGACGCCGCCAGGTGTCACCGCCCGCGGACGAGGTCCCTCAGCCGCCCGATGTAGTCCTTGATGCGCCGCTCCGCCCCGTGGTCGGTGGGTTCGTAGTACACGGCGTCTTCGAGGCCGTCGGGCATGTACTGCTGCTTCACGACGCCCAAAGGATCATCATGCGGATAGACATAGCCCACCGCATTGCCCATGGCCTTCGCCCCTTCGTAGTGCCCGTCACGCAGGTGCGCCGGCACCGGCGGGGCGTGTCCCGCGCGCACGTCCGCCAAGGCCCGGTCGATCGACTGGATCACCGAGGGCGACTTCGGCGCCGTGGCCAAATGAATCGTCGCCTGCGCGAGCGCCAGCCTGCCTTCCGGCATGCCGATGAACTGCACTGCGTTCGCCGCCGCGTTGGCGGTCTGCAGCGCGGTCGGGTCCGCCATGCCGATATCTTCGGATGCGTGGATGACAAGGCGCCGGGCGATAAACCGCGGGTCCTCCCCCGCCTCGATCATCCGCGCGAGATAGTGCAGTGCGGCATCCACGTCGGAGCCGCGGATGGATTTGATGAACGCGCTGACGATGTCGTAGTGTTGGTCGCCGTCGCGGTCGTAGCGCACTACCGCACGGTTGACGTTTTCCTTGACAGTGTCGACGGTGATTGTCTCCCCCGGCTGCACCGCTTCGGCCGCGGCCTCCAAGTAGGTCAGCGCGCGGCGTGCATCGCCGCCGGCGAGGAGGACAAGTTGGTCCCGTGCGGCGTCGTCAAGCTTGAATGCGCCGTTGAATCCGCGCTCGTCCGCCATCGCCCGGTCGAGCACCCTGCCCAAGTCCTCCGCATCGAGGGACTCCAGCTTCAGCAGCAGCGAGCGCGACAAAAGCGGCGCAACCACGCTGAAGCTCGGGTTTTCCGTGGTCGCCGCGACAAGCAGCACGGTGCGGTTTTCCACGGCGGCGAGCAGCGCATCCTGCTGCGTCTTGGAAAAACGGTGCACCTCGTCGATGAACAGCACCGTCTTCTCCCCGCGGATCAGATCCCTGCGCGCCTCGTCGATGACGGCACGCACCTCTTTCACGCCAGAAGACAGCGCCGAGAGCGCGACGAAGTTCTGCCCCATCGCAGACGCGATCAGCGAGGCGATCGTGGTCTTGCCGGTCCCCGGCGGGCCGTAGAGGATCACGGAGGCGGCCCCGGAGCCGTCGATAAGCCTGCGCAACGGTTTACCCTCGCTGAGCAGGTGGCGTTGGCCCGCGATCTCGTCGAGGGTCCGCGGCCGCATGCGCGCGGCCAACGGCGCGGACGCCCCCGCCTCAAAAAAGGCGGTGCCGCGGTTGCCGGAATCGCCGCGGCTGTTGTTGCCGCCTGCTGCAGCGAATAGTCCCTCTTGTTCCACGCGCACCTCTCTTAGCGCAAGCGCTCAGCCAGCGTTTGCGCGAACTCGCTTATCGTGCGGTACGCGGGGTCCTTGCCGGTGCCCGCGAACGCGGCGAGGGACTCGAACGTCTCGCGCAAGTCCCGGCGCACCAGCGCCTCATCGGCGGTAAACGGCCCCTGCGAGTGCGGCCGCAGCACATCTCCGGCGTAGTCCGCAGAGTGTTCTTCGGTTTCGGCGCTCGCTTCCAACGGACCCAGGTCGGACACGTCAAGGCCAGCAGCCTCGAAGTCCTCCTTGAGCTTGGCGTCGTGTTCCACCAACTCGGCTGGGCTCACCGGATCCAGCATGGCCACGCTGCTCATCGCCCAGCCGATGAGCCCCGCAGTAATCCGCGCCTGCAACGTATCCGGGTGCTCCACGCTCGGCCAGATGCCGCGCACCTCGCTCACCCACGCGTCGATGAACGCCTCGGTGGCGGCGGCGTTGAACGGCTGCGCCGCAAGAAACACCGGGAAGCGGGCAACCACAAACGCCACATCAAACGTGACGTCCCTATAACCCGCCCACTCGTAATCCAGGAAATGGAACGAGTTGCCGGTCTGGATGATGTTGTCCGGCGTCAAGTCGAACGGCGTGAACGCACGCATCCCGCCGCGCAGTAGCCGGGTACGCACGTTCGTGGCGGCGAACCGGACCTCGCCAGGAATGTCGATTCCAGCCCGCTCCAGGAACTCCACGCCGATACGGATGCGGTGCGGCAACAACCGGTCTCTGAGCAGCTGCAGATTCGCCGCGTTCTTTCTGGAACGCGTCATGCGTTGAAAGAGCACATTGAACGCGTCTTCGTCGTCCGCGGTGCCCGCGTGCATCTTGCCCAGCGCCCGGCCGAGCCGGCGGAGAAGATCAACGTGCGTGTCCGCGTCGACGTCCTGCAACAGGTCTGCAAACGTTCGACCGTCGCCCAAATCCGAGATGATCAGGATGCGCTGCGCAGTGTCGTAGCCCAGCAACACCGGGCCCGGGCGCGCATCTTCACTCAGAGAGGTGGCGAACTGGTAGGCCACAGTCTCGCGCAGAAACGCCGCATCCGCCAGCTCGTCGCCAGTAGCCGGCGAGTGCTTCACCACCACCGAACGGTGCTGGAAAAACGGGTTGTTCACAACACGTGCCCGGAACACGTCCGCAAGCCCTGAGCCGTCGAGCCTTTCGACGTCGACAAGCTGCTGCTCGCCGCCGTAGCGCTTGGTCAGTATGTCGGCGGCTGCGCGGATGATCTCCTGCGTATCGCCCATCGCTGGCCTACTTTTCGTCGCCGGCCCCGGCCTCGCCGCCCTGTGCTTCGGCGTCCTTCTTCGGCTTGAAGTCCACGCCGGTCTCCTTGCGCTGCTCCGCCGGGATCGGCGCCGGAGCATCCGTCAGCGGATCGACGCCGCCGCCCGACTTCGGGAAGGCGATGACGTCGCGGATGGACTCGAAGCCGCCGAGTAGGGACACGATGCGGTCCCAGCCGAAGGCGATGCCGCCGTGCGGCGGGGCGCCGTACTGGAACGCGTCCAGCAGGAAGCCGAACTTCTCGTCCGCTTCCTCGTCGGTGATGCCCATGACCTCGAACACGCGCTTCTGCACGTCGTGCTCGTGGATACGGATTGAACCGCCGCCGATTTCGTTGCCGTTACAGACAATGTCGTAAGCGTATGCGAGCGCCTCGCCCGGGTTCTCCTCGAAGTTGTCCAGGTACTCCGGCTTCGGGGAGGTGAAAGCGTGGTGGACGGCGGTCCACTTGGAGTGGCCGAGAGCGACATCGCCGGAGGCCGTCGCATCCGCGGCCGGCTCGAACAGCGGCGCGTCGACGACCCAGGTGAACGCCCAGTCGCCGTCCTTGATCAGGTCCAGCTTCCGGGCGATCTCGCCGCGGGCTGCACCCAGCAGCGCGCGGGACGCCTTCGTCTCACCTGCCGCGAAGAAGATGCAGTCGCCCGGTTTTGCGCCCACGTGCGCGGCAATGCCGGCCTTCTCCTCTTCGGTGATGTTCTTGGCCACCGGGCCGGTCAGCTCGCCGTCCTCCTGCACAAGGATGTACGCCAGGCCCTTCGCGCCGCGCTGCTTCGCCCACTCCTGCCACGCGTCGAGCTGGCGACGCGGCTGGGAAGCGCCGCCGTCCATGACCACAGCGCCGACGTACTCGGCCTTGAACACGCGGAAGGTGGTGTCCTTGAAAAACTCGGTGCACTCCACCAGCGGGATGTCGAAGCGCAGGTCCGGCTTGTCGGAGCCGTACTTCTCCATCGCTTCCTTGTAGGTCATGCGCGGGATCGGCGTCTGGATGTCGTAGCCGATCAGCTTCCACAGCTCGACCAAGATCTCCTCGGCGAGCTTGATGATGTCGTCCTGGTCCACGAAGCTGGCCTCAACGTCCAGCTGGGTGAACTCCGGCTGGCGGTCCGCACGGAAATCCTCGTCGCGGTAGCAGCGCGCCAGCTGGTAGTAGCGCTCCATGCCCGCCACCATGAGCAGCTGCTTGAACAACTGTGGCGACTGCGGCAGGGCGTACCAGGAGCCCGGCTTCAAACGAGCCGGCACCAAAAAGTCGCGTGCGCCCTCCGGGGTGGAACGGGTCAGCGTCGGCGTTTCAATCTCAGTGAAGTCGTGGCTGTCCAGCACGCGGCGGGCAGCCTGGTTCGCCTTCGCGCGAAGACGAATCGCCCTCGCCTGGCGCTCGCGGCGCAAGTCCAGGTAGCGGTAGCGCAGGCGGGCTTCCTCGCCGACCTCGCTGGAGGAAGCGTCCTCGATCTGGAACGGCAGGGCCGCGGCCTTGTTGAGCACCTTCAAGTCGGTGACGTTGACCTCAATCTCGCCGGAGGCCAAATTCGGGTTGGCGGACCCCTCCGGGCGCGGCTCGACGGTGCCGGTGACCTGGATGACGTACTCGCTGCGCAGGTCGTGCGCAGCCTCGGCCACCTCGGACTCGCGGAAGACCACCTGGGCCAAGCCAGAGCGATCGCGCAGGTCGATAAAGATCACGCCGCCATGGTCGCGACGACGGGCCACCCAGCCGGTGAGCGTCACAGTTTGGCCGTCCAGTTCTTTATTCAGGTTCCCCGCAAGGTGAGTGCGCAGCAAGGTATCCACGTCCTTCCACGTGATGGCAAATCTAACCTGTAAAAGTTTACCCGCCGTCTCGTCGCAGTGCGCCCGGCCCCTCTCGCTGCTGGGGTGACACAGGCGCCAACCGACCCAGATCCCACACGTGCCCTAGTTATTTGGCACAATTCTGACCATGACTTTCAGAGGCGATTACGCACAGGGCCAAGGCGGCAACGTCAATACCAGCTCCGGCGGCGGCCGCGGAGGCGGCGGCTTAGGCAACGGCGCGATGATGTTGCTGCCGCTCCTGCTGCGCGGAGGCGGCGGCGGAACCATCATTTTGGTCCTGCTGGCGCTGCTGTACTTCAGCGGCGCGTTTGACGGCATTCTCGGCGGAGGGGGCGACTCCCAGTCGCAGTCCCAGGGCGAATACTCCCTGGAGCACTGCCAGGAAGCAGGTTCCTCCAACGAGTACGACGACTGCCGGGCAGCCGCAACGATGGGATCGCTAAACGCCATCTGGGCCGACGTGCTGCCCGCCCAGTCCGACACCCAGTTCACCAAACCGGAAATGACCATCTTCAAGGGCAGCGTGAACTCCGGTTGCGGTTACGCCAGCTCGGACACCGGACCGTTCTACTGCCCGCAGGACAAAACCGCCTATCTGGACGTGAGCTTCTTCGACCAGCTGTCGCAGCTCGGCGGCTCTAACGGGCCGCTGGCGCAGGAGTACGCCACCGCGCACGAGTACGGCCACCACATCCAGAACCTTGAGGGCACCCTGGGCCTAAGCGACTACAAGAATCCGGGCCAGGATTCCGCCGCGGTGGCAATCGAGCTGCAGGCCGACTGCTACGCGGGCCTGTGGGCGCACCACGCCTCCAAGGGTGACAACGCCGCTCTGGAGCCGATCACCGACGAGCAGCTGCAGCAGGCTCTGCAGTCCGCGCAGTCCATCGGCGACGACAACATTCAGAAGCGCTCCGGCGGCGAAGTCGATCCGGACGCGTGGACGCATGGCTCGTCGGAGCAGCGCATGCAGGCGTTCAAGTCCGGCTACGAATCCGGCCAGATGTCGTCCTGCGACACGCTCAACCGCGGCGTGTACAAGAGCTAAACCGCCTCTGTTCCGCACCGCTTTCGAAACGGCACGGCGCTACAGTGGCCGGCATGAGCAATGCTGAGCCCAACCGCGCCGTGCCGTTTCTTGCTGCGTTCAACTCCATTGAGGAGTTCTTGCGCAGTGAACTCGATGCCAAACGGTCCGATTCGTTTTCCTGGATGGCCAGGCTGGCGGCGAAGAAGGGAGTCATCACGCTCGAGCAGTCTGAGACGCTGCAGGAGTTCGCGGATCTGCGCAACGCGATCAGCCACGGCGAGTACGACAACCTGCGCCCGATCGCCGAGCCGCTGCCGGAAACTGTCGCTGAGATCGAGCGGATCCGGGATTCCCTGCTCGCCCCGACGCTGGCCTTAGACGTCATTGAGCACCAGCAGGTGGTCACCTTCTCCCCCGACACCGACATCCACGAGCCGTTGGACATCATCGCCTCGCAAGGCCTCGCCCAGTTCCCGGTCTACGACGGTGGCGAGTGCGTCGGTTTGCTCACCACCAACGCGATTGCGCGGTGGCTGGCGGCGGAGCTGCGTGACGACGACACGATTGCGGCAGGCACCGTGGCCGAGGTGCTCGACCACAGCGGCAAATTGGACCAGCCGATTTTTCTGCCGCGCACCGTCACCGCCGCAGCCGCGGTCGAGGCGCTGAGCACACCGCTTGCCTCCGGCGCGGTCCCCCGCCTCGCCATCATCACAGAGCACGGAAAGCCCACTCAGAAGCCGCTGTCGGTGCTGGGCGCGACCGATATTCCGGCCCTCGCCCAGGAAGCGTAAAGCACCGCTTTTCCTGTGGCGCCGCGCACCTTTTTCGTGCTGTAGTATCCCCGGCATGTCTGCAAACTTTGTGAGCGTTGTCGACCTGTTCAGTATTGGTATCGGCCCCTCGTCGTCCCACACTGTGGGCCCGATGCGCGCGGCCCAAGCATTCATTGACAAACTCGACACCTACCCAGCCAAGGTGCTTGTTGAATTGCGCGGCTCCCTGGCAGCCACCGGCGTCGGCCACGGCACCGACCGCGCTGCCCTCTTGGGCCTAGTCGGCTACACCCCCACCACCACGTCTGCCGATATTGCGCCGAAGCCGGGTGAGCCGATTCCCTCCACCGGCACCGTTTCCGGGCCCATCGGCACCGTTGAATACGAGCTCAGGTTTGACCCTGCTCCTGTCGCCGCACATCCGAACTGCCTCATTTTCGACGCGTGGGATGCAGACGGCAACGTGCTCGCAGAGCGCGAGGACTACTACTCCGTCGGCGGCGGGTTTATTCAGGACCGCTGGGAGATGGAAGCGCACCGCGACGAATCCGGCGTCGCCGCGGCGCGCGACATCCCGTCTGTGCCTTACCCCTTCGACACCGCGGCCGAGCTCATGCAGCGTTGCGAGGAGACCGGCCTGACCATCGCAGAGATCATGCGCGCCAACGAGGAGTCCATCCACGGCAGCGAGAAGCTCGACGCTCACCTGGACGCGGTGTGGAACGTGATGCAGGAATGCGTCGCACACGGCTTGAAGACGGATGGCACGCTGCCCGGCGGGTTGAACGTCAAGCGGCGCGCGAACCGCCTCCACCGCCTGCTCACCGCCGAATACGAAGCTTCCACTGCGCGCGGGCTGGACGCAATGGAGTGGGTCAACCTCTACGCGTTGGCTGTCAACGAGGAAAACGCCGCGCACGGCCAGGTTGTCACCGCGCCAACGAACGGCGCGGCCGGCATCATCCCCGCGGTGATGCACTACTGCCGCGACTTCACCGACGATTTCACCGTCGAGCGCGCCCGCGAATTTTTGCTCACTGCCGGCGCGGTCGGCTCGATCATCAAAACCAACGCGTCGATTTCCGGCGCCGAGGTCGGTTGCCAGGGCGAGGTCGGCTCCGCGTCTTCCATGGCTGCCGCAGGCATGTGCGCCGCCCTCGGAGGCACGCCTGCCCAGGTGGAAAACGCCGCCGAGATTGCCCTCGAGCACAACCTGGGGCTGACCTGCGACCCCGTCGGCGGCCTCGTGCAGGTGCCCTGCATCGAGCGCAACGCCATCGGCGGCGTGAAGGCCATCAACGCGGCGCGCCTGGCCAAGCTGGGCGACGGCACCAACATCGTCACCCTCGACGACGTGGTGGAGACCATGGCCGCCACCGGCCGCGACATGATGACGCAGTACAAGGAGACGTCCATGGGCGGCCTGGCGGTGCAGCTAGGCCTGCCGGTGAACATCACCGAATGCTAGTAACTAGGCTCCCGTGACCGCCTGAGTCACCGCCTGAACAGAGAGCTCCACGGACTCCTGCGAGTGTTCCGCGAGGTTCTTCACCGCCACCTCGCCGGCTTCCAGCTCGCGCTCGCCGAGCACGAGCGCGTACCTCGCACCGGCGCGGTCGGCGCCCTTCATCGAGCCCTTGAGTCCGCGCTGCCCGTAGGACATGTCGGCGGACACGCCGGCGGCGCGGAGCTCGTCGATAAGTTTGCTCATCTTCACGCGAGCCTCGTCGCCGATGGCGATGCCGAAGACGTCCACGCGGTGTGCCGCCTCGTCCAACTCCACGCCTTCTGCCTCAAGCGCGAGCACGGCGCGGTCCACGCCGAGGCCGTAGCCGATGCCCGACAGGTCCGGGCCGCCGATCTGGGCCATCAGGCCGTCGTAGCGGCCGCCGCCGCCGATGCCGGACTGCGCGCCCAGGCCGTCGTGGACGAACTCGAAGGTGGTCTTGGTGTAGTAGTCCAGGCCGCGCACCATGCGGGGGTTGATCACGTACGGCACGCCGAAGCTGTCCAACGCAGCGGTGACGGCCTCGAAGTGGGCGCGGCACTCGTCGCAGAGGTGGTCCAGCATCAGCGGCGCGTTTGCGGTCATCTCGCGGACCTCTTCGCGCTTGTCGTCCAGCACGCGCAGCGGGTTGAGCTCTGCGCGTTTGCGGGTCTCCTCATCCAACGGCAGGTCGAAGAGGAACTCCTGCAGCTTCTCCCGGTACGCCGGGCGGCAGTTCCTGTCGCCGAGGCTGGTCAGCTCCAGACGGAACCCGCTTAAGCCGATGGCGCGGTAGCTGCGGTCCGCCAGCGCGATGACCTCAGCGTCCAGCAACGGATCGTCCATGCCGATGGCCTCAACGCCCACCTGCTGCAGCTGGCGGTACCGGCCGGCCTGGGGGCGCTCGTAGCGGAAGAACGGGCCGTAGTAGTTCAGCTTCACCGGCAGGTAGCCGCGGTCCATGTTGTGCTCGATGAAGGAGCGCATCACGCCTGCGGTGCCCTCCGGGCGCAGCGTGACGGAACGGCCGCCGCGGTCCTCGAAGGTGTACATCTCCTTGCTCACCACGTCCGTGGACTCGCCCACGCCGCGGGCAAACAGCGTCGTGTCCTCGAACACCGGCAACTCAATGTGCTGGTAGCCGGCGATGCGCGCCTGGCGGGCGAACTCGTCGCGCACATGGATAAACGCCGCCGATTGCGGCGGCACGTAGTCCGGCACGCCTTTCGGGGCGGAAAGCTTCTGAAACTGGTCGTTCTTGTTCTCGCTCACACCGCGCAAGTCTAGTGCAGGCAACCTCGCCCGGGACGAGTGCCCGATTAGCGGTCGGCGTTGGCCTGGCGCAGGTACGGGTTGGTTGCGCGCTCCTGTGCAACGGTCGTGGCGGGACCGTGGCCGGGCAGCACCTGCAGCTCGTCGTCCAAGTCCCACACCGGCCCGCGGAGGCTCTCCTGCATCTGCGCCGGGTCCGAGTCCGGCAGGTCCGTGCGGCCAATCGATCCGCGGAACAGCACGTCGCCGGAAAAAACCACCTCGTCCGCAACCAGCATCACGCAGCCCGGCGAGTGCCCCGGTGCGTGCACGATCCGCAGGTCCACTCCTGCCACGGTCAGCGTCTGCCCGTCCTCAAGTGGCGTCGGATTGTCGATCGGGGGCATGGCGGAGGCGTCGTAAAGCTGGCGCGCCTGCTCGCTCACCCCCTCGCCGCGCAGCAGCATGAACGCGTCCGCTGGGTGGACAAACGTCTCCACCCCGAACGCGGCGGCGTCGCGGATGTGGTCGATGTGGCCGTGCGTGAGCACCACCGCCTCCACGTTCAGCCCCTGCTCCTGCGCCATCTGGCTCACCGCTTCATGAGCGCCCAACCCCGGATCGATCACAAACGCGCGATCCCCGTTGGCAACGACATAGCAGTTGGTTTGAAAAGGTCCTGCTGCGAAACCGGCGATTCTCATGCTGGCCACTATAACGGTGCTGATAGGCTTTCTAGCCGTTCAAGGGCGGATGCTTATCGACGTCTACTCCGCCCATCCCGACAAATTGGCGAGGTGTAAACCCCAGTGGCATCGAACGAAAAGCGCGGCAAGGAAGCCCTGTCCCACCTGAAGAGCGAGCTGGATTCGCGCGACCGCAAGGAGAAGTCCCGCCCGTGGTCGGTGGCGGCGATCTCCGCGGCCGTCATCGCGCTGATCGGCGGCGGCATCTACTTCGCGGCCAACAACGACAGCGGCGAGGACCTCGCCGCCTCCGAATCCACCGCCGCGTCCGAGGCCACCACCGAGGAGCAGGAGCCGTTCGACTCGTCGAAGTTCGAGCCGATCGCCACCAAGCGCGAGCAGGCGCTGCCGGCGACTGTGAACTGCACTTACAACGAGGCTGACGAGCAGGGCGGCGACGGCGTTGGCACCCCGAAGACCGACGGCGTGTCCACCGAGGGCACCCTCACCGTCGAGCTGGACACCAACCAGGGCCCGATCGGCATGGAGCTGGACCGTGCGGCTTCCCCCTGCACCGTCAACGCCATCGAATACCTCGCTGAGGAGGGCTTCTACAACGACACCGTCTGCCACCGCCTGACCACCGGCGACGGCCTGAAGGTCCTGCAGTGCGGCGACCGCGCCGGCACCGGCGCCGGCGGCCCGGGCTTCCAGTTCGCCAACGAGCTGCCCACCGACCAGGCGCTCGAGGGCATCGACCTGTCTGAGGCGGGCATCCCAGAAGGCGCGTCCGAGGAAGAGATGATGCAGGCCAAGACGATGATGCTGCAGCAGAACAGCCAGCCGCAGCGTTACGACCGCGGCACCATCGCCATGGCGAACGCCGGTGTGGACACCAACGGCTCCCAGTTCTTCCTCAACTACGGCGACTCCGTGCTGCCGCCGCTGTACACCTACTTCGGCCACATCGACGACGAAGGCCTTTCCACCTTGGACAAGATTGCCGAGGCCGGCGTCGAGGGCGGCGAACAGGACGGCGCCCCGGCAGACGAGGTCCGTATCAAGAAGGCGACCGTGAAGTAGCAGCGGGCAGTAACGCTTCAGCCCGTTGAAGCGACGTAGCTCTGGGAATCGCCTCAGAGCTTACTGTCCTAGGTAGCGCTCTACCAGCGCACCCGATAGCATTCCGAGAAGCACACACATTTTTACGAGTGAGGAAAATTCGATGAAGCTTCGCACCAGCCTTGCAGCGGCAGCAACCGCCACCGCGGTCATGGTTTCTGGCGCCGCAGTCGCCGACGCAGCTCCGACGGTCAACGACACCGCAGAGAGCAAGTCCAAGGACTCCGGCGGCAAGGACTCCGACAAGAGGACCATCAAGGACAGCCTGTCCTCCTCGAGTGAAGAGGGCTCCTCTATCGAGGACATGAGCCCGGAGGAGCTGAAGAGCTGGATCGCCGTGGTCACCGCGATCATCGGCATGCTCACCCAGGTGCTGTCCATCGCGTCTAAGTTCGCGCGTTAGAGCCACCGCGTTCTCGCACGGGGCACACTCGCGCCGCTGCGCAAAACACAACCGGCTACCTACTACCGGCTACCAGCGAAAATTTCCGTTGGTAACCGGCTCTAGGTAGCCGGTTCTTTTCGTTCCAGCCCCACGACCGCGCCAACGGCGACGCCGCCGCTCCCCCTCGCGGGAAACGGCGGCGTTGTCGCGTGCAGCCTCTATCAGGTCAGGATCGTGCTCGTCCTACTTGTTGTTGTTCAGCAGCGCGATCGGGCCAAGCACGGAGTCAATCGGGAACGCCAGCGCCAGCGGCAGCACGAGAGCCAGGACAGCGGCGATGATGCCGAGAATGACGCCAATCGGAGCGTCGGAGGAGGAAGAAGCGGAGCTTTGCTCCTCGGTCGGCTTCTGCTCCTCGGTCGGCTTCTCTTCCGGAGCCGGCTTCTGCTCCTCGGTCGGCTTCTGCTCCTCGGTCGGCTTCTCTTCCGGAGCCGGCTTCTGCTCCTCGGTCGGCTTCTCTTCCGGAGCCGGCTTTTCAGCCTCGGCAACAGTTACCGGCAAGGACACCTTGGTGCCTTTGTCGGTGGTGATCTCCAGGGTCTGCTCGCCGGACACGCCCGCCGGGATCTCCAGCTCAATCTTTGCGCGGCCCTGCTCGCCTAAGCCCTTGTCGGCGTCGGTGACCGCGTTGTCGACGTCGGCGGTAGCCGTTGCCTCGCCCACCTTCGCGGTGACGGTCTCAGCCTGCGCCTCGCCCTCGGAGGAGTAGCTCAGGGAGGTCAGCTCGATGGTGTTCTTCTGGCCAGCCTTCAGACCGCCCTCCGGGAGCACCACGCCGACGTCCTTTTGGCCCTCACGGACCTGGGCGTCGCCGGTCTGCAGGTAGTCCACAAATGCCTGCAGATCGTTGTAGCCCACATCGTTGCGGTCGCGGACTTCGTCAGCGTTGATCAGGGCGTCGCCACCGTCGAGCAGGAAGGTCGACGCTGCAACGGTGTAGTCCTTCTCCGGATCCACGGACTCGCCGTTGATCTGGATGTCCAGGATGCGGTTGCCACGCTCAGCGTTCGGGTTGTACGTGTAGGACACGTTGTCGGACAGGCCCATGTCCAGACGCGGGCGACCCGACTTTGCTGCAACCTCCGGGGTCTGCCACTGATTCTCCAACGCTTCCTTGATGGCGGCGCCGGACAGCTTGGCAACAGCGATGTTGTTGCCGAACGGCTGGACGGTGGCGGCCTGTTCGTAGGTCACATCGCCCTTGGTCAGGTCCGCACGAACACCGCCGGCGTTCATCACACCGAAGTCGATCTCGGTGTCGAGGAATGCGGAAAGCGCAGCGACGGCGGACTGCGCCAGCATGTTGTTCGCGGTGGACTCGGTGCCGCGGTTGGAGCCTGGCTTATCCTCCGGATTGGAGCCACGCTTGAAGTCGGCGGCGATGTTGGCGACGACCTTCTGGCCGAGCTCGCTGGCAATCTTGTCTGCCTCTGCAACGATCTTCTCAACCTCGGCATCAGGGGTGATGCCGAGCTCCTCGAGCTGCGACGCCTCGATCTGGCGACCGTCGACCTCGACGAGCTTCTTCTCGGCCTTATCGTAGGTGAAAGCAATATCGGTGACGACCTTGCCGTACTCGTGGGACTGCGCGTACGGAACCTTGCCGTCGCGGTCGAGCTCCAGGCGCTTGATGTGGTCATCGCCACCGAATACGAAATCGACGTACTTCGCGTCGAGCTTCGGTGCGCTGGTGTGGGCCGGATCGTGAATCAGAGCGATGACGAGGTCAGCCTTGCCGGACTCCTTGAGCTTCTTGGCCTCGACGTTGACCTGCTCGGCGGAATCCGTGAACTTCACACCCGCAACGTTGGCCGGGCTGGACTTTTCCGGGGTGAGGTTGGAGGTCGTGCCCACCAGGGCAACCTTCACGCCCTCCTTCTCCACGATGGTGTACGGCTTCACCGGTTGCTCGCCATCAACGAAGATGTTCGCGCCGAGCTGCTTGTCATTGGTGCCCGGAACGATGCGGTCGATCAGGTCCTGGTAGCCCTTATCGAACTCGTGGTTGCCCACAGCGGAGCCGTCGGTGCCGATGGCTTTGATGAAGTCCATCGTGTACTTGTCGTCGGAGATGAAGGAAACGAACGCCGAGCCACCCTGGTTGTCACCGGAGGTGGTGACGATGGTGTTCGGGTTCTGCTCACGCAGGTAGTTCATGATGCCCGCGACATTGGCGGCACCCATCTCGTCGCCGGCCTTCGGGGTGATTTCCTTGACTTCCTTGCCATTCTCGTCGAGGACCGGGTTGCCTGCGGCGTCCTTCACCGTGGTCGTGGACGGGTTGTACTTCAGGCGACCGTGGAAGTCGGTGATGTTGGCAACGTTGATGGTGACCTGGTCAGCCTCAGCTGCTGCAGCGAACGGTGCTGCGGTGAGCACCACAGCGGTCGTGGTGGTTGCGGCGATCAGGGCGCCAGCGCGACGGAAATCAAACACGGGAGACTCCTCGGTGTCGGGGGATGGTATCCTTCCCTTTTATCCCTGATTCCTCCACTCCGCAGCGCAACTTCCCGCCACTCGCCGGTCTGCGCTGGGAAAATAACCTCGCGTCCACCAACATTTCATCTATTGGACACCTTAAGGTCGGCTCAGAGGAGGGCGTGGGCAACCGTTGGACGTCGTTAGGCAGTCACGCGATAGACGTCGAAGACTCCCTCAATGTTGCGGATCTGGTTCATGATGGAACCGAGCTGCTTGATGTCGGAGACCTCGATGGTCAAACGGATCGTGGCGATGCGGTCGTCGCCCGCCTGGGACGACATTGCCAAAATTGGCAGTTTCGCCTCCGAGAGCACCCCGGTGGTCTCGGTGAGCAGGCCGTTGCGGTCCAGCGCCTCCAGCTGGATGGTGGCTCGCGACGCGCTCTTGTGCGAGCGTTGGTTCGCCCACTCGACGTCCACCAGGCGCTCCGGCTCGTCCTTGAGCTTGTTTGCGTTCGTGCAATCCGTCCGGTGCACCGACACTCCCCCGCCGCGGGTGACAAAACCGAAGATGGCGTCGCCGGGCACCGGCTGGCAGCACTTGGCCAGCTTCGCCATCACATCCGGGCTGCCCTCCACCAGAATCGCGGGGCCGTCGCCGCTGGCCTGCGGGCGCACCAGCGCCGACATCGGGGTGCGCGCGGTGAGCGCATCGACGGCATCGTCATCGCCGCCGAACATGTCCATGAGCAGGTGCGCGACGTGCTGGGAGGAAACATTGCCAGCACCGATAGCGGTGTACAGCGCGTCCACGTCCTGGTAGTGCAGCCGCGTGGCCACCTGCCGCATCGACTCGTTGGTGAACAGGCGGTGCATGGGCAGCCCGCCGCGCTGCACTTCTGCGGCGAGCGCGTCGCGGCCTGCCTCAAGCTGTTCTTCGCGGCGCTCCTTGGCAAACCACTGGCGGATCTTCGCTTTTGCGCGCGGGGAGACAACGAAGTCCTGCCAGTCGCGCGACGGGCCCGCGTTCTGGTCCTTGGAGGTGAAAATCTCCACCCGGTCGCCGGACTTGAGCTCGGTTTCCAGCGTGACCAGCTTGCCGTTGACTTTGGCGCCGATGCAGCGGTGGCCGACCTCGGTGTGCACCGCATACGCGAAGTCCACCGGCGTGGACCCCGCAGGCAGGTCCACCACGTCGCCCTTCGGGGTGAAGGCGAAGATCTGCTGGCTGGTCAGGTCGTAGCGCAGAGAATCCAGAAACTCGTTCGGGTCCGCGGCTTCCTTCTGCCAGTCCAGCAGCTGGCGCATCCACGCCATCTGGTCCACCTCGGACTGGTCGCCCTTGTGCGAGCCCTTCGTCTCCTTGTAGCGCCAGTGCGCCGCAACACCGAACTCAGCGTTGTAGTGCATCTCGTGGGTGCGCACCTGCACCTCGAGCGGGCGGCCCGTCTGCGTCATCACAGTCGTGTGCAGCGACTGGTACACACCGAAACGCGGGTTGGAGATGTAGTCCTTGAACCGGCCCGGCATCACGGAGTACAGGGAGTGGACCACGCCGATGGCCGCGTAGCAATCGTTGACGGTGTCCACCAGCACGCGCATGCCCACGAGATCGAAGATCTCGTTGAAGTCGTGGCCCCGCACGGACATCTTCTGGTAGATGGACCAGTAGTGCTTCGGGCGGCCCATCACCTCGGCTGTGATGCCGTTGGATGCGAGCTCGCGCTGCAGCACCTCGGTGATCTCCCGCAGCGCCCTGTCGCGCGACGGCGCATGGTCCGCAACCATGCGAACGATCTCCTCGTACTTCTTCGGCTGCAGGATGGCAAAGGCCAAGTCTTCCAGTTCCCACTTCACGCTGGCCATGCCCAAGCGGTGCGCCAGCGGGGCGATGACGTCAAGTGTTTCCTGCGCCTTTTTCGCCTGTTTCTCCGGCGGCAAAAAGCGCATCGTGCGCATGTTGTGCAGGCGGTCCGCCACCTTGATCACCAGCACGCGCGGATCTTCCGCCATGGCGACGATCATCTTGCGGATCGTCTCCGCCTCGGCCGCCGCACCGAGGGCGACCTTGTCCAGCTTGGTTACGCCGTTGACCAGCTTGGCTACCTCGGGCCCGAAGTCGCGGGTGAGGTCGTCCAACGAGTAATCGGTGTCCTCCACCGTGTCGTGTAAAAGCGCCGCCACCAGCGTGGTGGTGTCCATGCCAATTTCGGCACAGATGGTCGCAACCGCCAGCGGGTGCGTGATGTACGGATCGCCCGACTTGCGGAACACGCCCTCGTGCAGGCGCTCCGCGGTGGAGTAGGCGCGGTCGAGCAGCTCCGCGTCCGCCTTCGGGTGGAACTTGCGGTGAAGCGACAGCAGCGGGTCTAGCACTGGGTTTGTCTTGGAGCGGCTGTTGCCCGTCAACGAGCGCGCTAGCCGGGCAGACATGCTGCGCACGGAGGGGCCTGTCCTCTTCACCGGCTTGTCAGTCATTCCCAGCCTCCGATTCCAGAACTACTCCAGCGACTAAAAAGGTAATCCTACGCCTTCTCGGGGTGCTCTTCGCCGAGGACCACCAGCGGAGCGTCGCCAAGCTTGCTGCGCCCGCCGAGGCCCGCCACCTCAAGAACGACCACATAGCCTGCGACGGTGCCGCCGGCGCGCTCTATCAGGTCGCGGGCGGCGACGAGGGTGCCGCCGGTGGCCAGCACGTCGTCCACAAGCACGATGCTCTTGCCGCTGATGTCCACGCCGTCCGCCGGAATCTCCAGTGCGGCCGAGCTGTATTCGGTGGTGTACTCCTGCGTGATCACCGGCGGCGGCAGCTTGCCCTTCTTGCGGATCGCTAGAATGCCGGTGCCGAGCTCGTACGCCACAGCCGAGCCGAGCAGGAAACCGCGCGCGTCTAAGCCGCCGACGAGATCCGCGCCAAGCTTGCGGCTGGCGGTGGCCATTTCCGCGATGACGATGTTCAGCGCCGCCGGGTCCGCGAGCACCGGTGTGAGGTCTTCGAACAGGACTCCCTCTTCCGGAAAGTCCTGCACCTGGCGGATCTTGTCCTTCAGGGCGTCAGCGGCGGTGGCGTAGCGGTTGCCGTCGATGGGTGTGGGGGCCATTGGTTTGGATTCTCCTGTTACTTCTCGGCCGGGGTTGTCTCTGTGTTCAGCTGCCACCGGTCCATGTTCCAGCCGATGCCGGCAAGACCTGTGTACGGCACCACGTTACGCACTGCACCGTCCACAGCGAAGGTCCGGGGCTGCGCGGCCAACGGAATGGACGGCAGCTGCTTCCACAGATGCCCTTCCTGTGCGCGCAGGGCGCCGAGTTCCTGGGCGCGGTTGTTGGCGGACGGGAACTCCCGCATGGGGTCGGTGGCATGCAAGATCACGTCGGCCGCGCCTTCGGTCCAGGTCTCGTTGCCCCATTCGTCGTACTCCGCCCGAGGCAAGTCCGCAAGCGTTCTACCGCCCTCGGTCACGTCAGTGACCGTGATACCGGCGGGCTCGCAGGTGCGGCGGATGGACTCCACCATGGCGGCGAACCGCGCATCCGGGTAGGGGTAGCCGATGCGAATCTCTGTGCCCGAAAGCGCAGACGCGGCTTCGATGTCCACGTCGAGATTGGGGGCTGCGACGTCGTTGAGGCGCGCCGCCAGTGGGTCAGCGTGCTGCAGCACGTGCAGCGGTGCGACGGGCACGTCAAGGCCGGCGACACCGCTGGATGCCTTAGCGACGGCACGCGGGTCCACGCACTTGGCAAACGCCTGGCGGTTCTCGGGGATCGCCCACATGCCGATCTCCGGGAACGTCAACGCCTCAGTCAGCTCGCCGATCTGGGTGTCAACGCTGAGCCGGTTGCCTTCGGCGTTGACGTTGTGCCATTCCGGGGAGGTCTCGCGCAGATCGCCGATGCGCAGCGCCTCGTCCGCCGCCAGCTCTCCGGAGTCAGCGGACCCGGGCCAGACAACCATTTCTGAAGTCTGCGGCGCGTCGCCGTAGTAGTGCTCGTTGGCGACTAGCGTTACCTCACCGCGCTCTCCTACCTCAGCGATCTTGAAGGGGCCGAAGGACACCTGCAGATCGGGGTCGAACTCGGACAGGCTGAAGCCGTGGCGCCACACATTGGCAATTGGTTTGAGCAGGGAGAAATCGCCAGACTGCAAGTCGTGGTCGAGCTCCTCAACGCTCTTGTCCAGCTTCGCGGCCACGGCGTGGGCTGGCAGCACCGTGCCGGCGTCGAACAATCCGCGCCAGCGTGAGCCCCGCTTCTCCTTGAACGTCAAAGTGAATTCTTTAGTGCCTGGGGTGCACGACAGTGCTTCCGTGTCGTCGAAAAGCGGCATGTGCGATCCGAACATGCCCGGGTAATGCCCGGCTGTAAATGTGAGCAAGTAGTCGGAACAAGTCACCGGCGTGCCGTCGGAAAAGACCGCGGCGTCGGACAAGGTGTAGATCACCTTGCGCTGATCACTCGGCAGCACCTGGGTGGTGACCAAATCCGTGTTCGGGATCATCTGCCCGCTCGGGCCCGGCACGTACACACCCGGGTACAAACGACCAGATAGCACCTCAGCCATGTCGGTGGCGCCCTCGAGCGTGCCGGCGTTGGTGGTGCGCAGTTCACCGAGCACCTGGTAGCCGAACAGCTTTTTCGACTGGTTGTCGTCGTTGTCTGCCGAGCCGCACGCTGCGAGCGAGGCACAACCGATCGCCGCGGCGGCAACCGCGGCTAGTCCCCGTATGAAACGTCCTGCCATGTGCGTGCCGCCGTCTACCGCCCGGGACGCCAGGTTGCGGATCCGGCGGCACCGTCAGTTGCGGCCTCGGTGCGCCGCACTGGCGTGGCCACCTGGCGCTTCTCGTGGGCGAACTCCTCGGTCGTCGCTTCCTCCAACTCGCTGGTTCCGCGGGCGCGGTAGCGCTCCACTGCGGCGTTGTGCTCCTTGTACTTCTTCTTCCGGTTCACCAGGCTCACCAGCAGCGGCGTAGCCAGGAACAGCGAGGAGAAGATGCCCTCGATCACGCCGATGAGCTGGATCAGCGCCAGGTCCTTCAGCGTGCCCACGCCAAGCATCCACACCGCCACGACCATCAGCGCCACGATCGGCAGCGCCGAGATCACGGAGGTGGAGATGGAACGCATCACCGTCTGGTTCACGGCCAGGTTTGCCTCTTCGGCGTAGGTGGAGCGCCGCGAATCAAGCACACCCGAGGTGTTCTCGCGCACCTTGTCAAACACGATGACGGTGTCGTAAAGCGAGAAGGTCAGCACCGTGAGCAGGCCGATGATCATCGCCGGCGTGACTTCAAGGCCGAACAGGGCGTAGAAGCCGGCGATCAGGACACCGTCCACGACGAGCGCGGCCATGGCGGCAGCCGCCATTTCACGCTGCAGGCGGACAGCCACGTACACGGCAGCAGCGACCATGAACACCGCCATCGCCAGCAGCATGCGGTTCGTGATGGTCGAACCCCAAGACTCCGACACCGTGGAGTCGCCGATGGCGTCGGCGCTGGGCTCGCCGGTGTGGTCTTCAACCTGGTACTCGTCGAAGATTGCCTGGCGTGCGGCGTCGATCTGTTCCTGGCTGAGGTGCTCGGAGTTGATCTCCAGGGTGCGTGTGTCGCCGGCGCCCACGATCTGGGTCAGTTCCGGAGTTACGCCAGTGGCGTCGACGAAGGTCTCCTCCACTTGCTCGGCGACGAGGTCGCCGGCCGGCATGGTCATCTTGGTGCCGCCTTCGAAGTCGATGCCCATGTTGAATCCGCGCAGCAGCATTGCCAGCAGCGAAATCACCAAAAGCACGAACGTGATGCCGTACCAGAGCTTGCGGCGTCCCACGAAGTCGATGGCGCCGGAGCCGTCGTAGAGCGTCTCCGCGGAGCGCTTCGCCTTCACGGGGGCGGCGGTGCCCGCCGCGTCATTGGAGGTGTGTGTCGATGTTGCCTTGGTGCTCGACATGTCTAGATCTCCTCATTCGTTGCGGCTGGTTCGAGCTCATGCTTTTCGACGCCATCCTGCTCCCCGACGCCACGGGTTTCCGCACGCCGTGCTTCTGCAGTCTTGAACGCCTTGCCCATGCCGTTGACGGACGGCTTGGACCAGAACTTGCTGCGCGACGCGATGATTAGCAGCGGCGCGGTGACAAGGAAGGTCACAACCAGGTCGAAGACGGTGGTCAGACCCATGGTGAAGGCGAAGCCCTTCACGTCGCCGACAGCCAGGAAGTAGATGATGACCGCGGCGATCAATGTGACCATGTTGCCGGTGACGACCGTGTCCTTCGCGCGCTGCCAACCGGATGCGGAGGCGGAGCGGAACGTCTTGCCCTTGCGCACCTCATCCTTAATGCGCTCGTAGATGACGATGAACGAGTCGGCGGTTGCGCCGATGCCGATGACAAGGCCGGCGATGCCGGACAGGTCCAGCGAGTAGCCGATCCAGCGGCCCAGCAGCACCAGCGTGCCGTAGACGAGCGCGCCTGAGGCAACCAGCGAGGCCAGCGAAATCAGGCCGTAGAGGCGGTAGTAGGCGAAGACAAACAGTGCGACCAGGATCAGGCCCACCAGGCCGGCGTAGAGGCCGGCCTTCAGGGACGCCTGGCCCAGTGACGGCGGCACGGAAAGCGCGGTGCCGCCGGGCTCTCCGTTCTCGCCAGCAAACGACAGCGGCAGCGCGCCGTAGCGCAGGTTGTTTGCCAAGCCCTCAGCTTCCTCCTGAGTGAAGTTGCCCGTGATAGAGGTAGCGGAGCCCACCGGGGTGGGGCCCTGGATCACCGGAGCGGAGATCACCTGGGAGTCCAGGGTGATGGCGATCTGCTTCTGCAGCATCTCGCTGGTCAGGTGCGCCCACGTCTCGGAGCCGTTGGGCTCGCCCGCCTGGCTGAAGGCGAAGCTGATTTCCATTTGGCTGGACTGCGGGTTGAAGCCGCCGGTGATCGCGCGGTTGGTGTCGATCTGCTCGCCGGTCAGGCGCGGTCCGTCTGGATCGGTGACACCGTCGAGCAAGGGAACCTCGTCGAGAAGCAGCGCCTGGCCCGAAGTCGGGTCACAGGAAACGAGCGGAAGGTCCGCCTTGTCGGAACCGGCGAGCGGGTCGGTGATCTGGCCCATGCAGCGCGCGGACATGAGCGTCAGGGCCGCGAACTGCTCCGTCGGATCAGTGGACTGGCGGGTGCGGCGCAGCATGTCCGTCGTTTCCTGGCGGCGCTCCGCCGCCTCCACCGGGCCGTCCGGCTCCGGCAGCGGCTCGGCGCTCAGCTGCGGGACGTCCTTCGGCGCGGCAGGCTCTTCCTCTTCCTTCGGCGCGGCGTCCTTGCCCTCGCCGTTTGGATCCTGCGGATTTTCGGCAGCCTTTTCGTTCTCCTTCTCCGCCGCCTCCTTGCGGGCCGCGATCTGGGTGAGCACTGCCTGGCCCTCTTGCGGGGTGAAAATGCCGTACTCGACCCACTCGTTGGTCATGTCCAGGATGACATCGTCGACCTTTGTGCTGTCCGCCGCCGGCGGGTCGAGCACCGGACGGAAGAACAGCTGGGAAGTCTGGCCGATGTTGCGGATCTCAGCGGTGTCGTCGCCGGCTGCCTCGATGACAATCGTGTTGCCGTCCACGACCACGGACGCGCCGGAGACACCCATGCCGTTGACACGGTTTTCAAGGATCTTGCGGGCGTCCTGCAACTGCTCGTTGGTCGGTTCCTCGCCCTGCGGGACAAGGGTCACGCGCGTGCCGCCCTGCAGGTCGATGCCGAGCTTCGGCTCAGCGGATTTGCTTCCGGTGAAAAAGACTAGGGCGTAGACGCCGATGACAATGAGGGCGAAAAGCGCGAGTAGCCGGGCAGGCCAGCGCTTCTTCCCCTTCACTTCGCGGGACCGCCGAGTGCTGTTGGACACTGAGCTGACTCCTCTGCTTTCCGAGCTCCAATTTTTCTCCTCCACCTGCCCCAAAACACCCATGAAGCGGTATGAGTGAACAGCGTGCCGGTGAAGACACAACGGAACATGCTACGGCATAGCCCCGCAAAACCAGCAGTCCGGTCCGTGTCAGCCTTAATAGAGCGACATTTGGCCCGGTGCGTCCGGCGGCGCCTGCAGCCCCAGGTGCTCCCACGCCGCCGCCGTGGCCACCCGCCCACGACCGGTGCGCGACATCAGGCCGGCGCGCACGAGGTAGGGCTCGCACACCTCTTCAATAGTGCCCGGCTCCTCACCGACCGCGATGGCGAGCGTGCCCACTCCCACCGGTCCCCCGCCGTGACCGCGGATCAGCGCGTCCAGCACCGCCCTATCCAGCCGGTCAAGGCCGAGCTCGTCCACGTCGAACACGCTCAGCGCCGAGCGCGCGGCACCAAGGTCGACATGGCCGTCGCCGTGCACATCCGCGAAATCGCGCACGCGCCGCAGCAGACGGTTAGCGATGCGCGGGGTGCCGCGGGAGCGCGAGGCAATCTCCACCGCGGCATCGGTGTCTATGCCGACCCCCAAGATTTGCGCGGCGCGGCTGACCACCTTGGTCAGGTCCTCCACGTCGTAGAACTCCATTTGCGCGGTAAAGCCGAAGCGGTCACGCAACGGACCGGTGAGCATGCCGGCGCGAGTGGTGGCGCCGACGAGGGTAAACGGCGGGATCTCCAGCGGGATCGACGTCGCACCGGGGCCTTTGCCGACGATGACGTCGATGCGGAAATCCTCCATCGCCATGTAGAGCATTTCCTCAGCCGGGCGGGCGATGCGGTGGATTTCGTCGATGAAAAGCACGTCGCCTTCCATCAGATTGGACAGCATTGCCGCGAGGTCACCCGCGCGCTCGAGGGCCGGGCCAGATGTCATCCGCAGGGAGGTGCCCAGCTCTTGCGCGACGATCATGGCCATGGTCGTCTTGCCCAGGCCGGGCGGGCCGGACAGCAGAATGTGGTCCGGGGTCACACCGCGGCTTCGCGCGCCCGCGAGCACGAGGTTGAGCTGCTCGCGCACCTTCGGCTGGCCGATAAATTCGTTGATCGACTTTGGGCGCAGCGAACGCTCAATGTCGTGCTCGTCTGCTTGCGCATGCGCGTCTACTGGCGACGGCGGCTTCGCCGCGAACCCGTCCGGCAGTTCAAACTCTGTCTTCTCCACGTCGGACACGGCTGCCTCCCTACTTCTTGCCCAGCTGGCTCAGCGCCTGGCGCAGCAACGCGGACGCGTCTTCGTCCGGGTTCTCCTGCACCAGCGCATCCACCACCGGCCTTGCCGATCGCTCCTGGAAGCCCAGCCCGACGAGAGCCTCGACCACCTGCTCGGAGACCAGCGAAGTGCCCTTTGCGGCAGTGGCGGGTCCGCCGGCAGCTGCAGCGTCGCCCGCCGGCACGAAAGCCTCCACCTTGTCCTTGAGCTCTAGGGCAATGCGCTCCGCCATCTTCTTGCCCACACCGGGGATGGATTGAATCGCCTTCACGTCCCCGGACGCGATATGGGAGGACAACTCCCCCGGTTCGAAGACAGAAAGGGCGGCAAGTGCGAGCTTGGGGCCCAGCCCGGAGACGGTCTGCAGCTTGTGGAACATCTCGCGGGTGTCCGTGTCACCGAAGCCGTAGAGGGTCACGCCGTCGTCCTTGACCACCATGGACGTCATCACCCGGCATGTCTCGCCCCGGGTGAGACGTCCGAGCGTCTGGGGTGCGGCCAAGAAGCGGTAGCCCACGCCGGAGCACTCGATCACTGCGTGGTCGAGCCCGATGGTGAGCACTTCGCCGTTGAGAGAATCAATCATTGGTTCGCCGCTTTCATGGTCAACTGGTTGGTTCGTGCGATCAAGGGGGCGCGCCAGCAATGACACACCGCGATGGCCAGCGCGTCTGCCGCATCCGCGGGTTTCGGCGCCTCGGACAGTCCGAGAATGCGGGTGATCATCGCAGTCATCTGCTTCTTGTCCGCCCTGCCGTTGCCGGAGATGGCTTTCTTTACCTCGGACGGGGTGTACATGTGCACCGGGATCCCGCGCTCCGCGGCGGCGAGCACCATCACGCCCACAGCGTGGGCGGTGTGCATGACCGTGGAGACGTTCCCCCGCTCGAAAATGCGCTCCATGGCGATGACGTCTGGCTGGTAGTCGTCGATCCACTCGCCTACGGCGCGGGAGAGGCGCAAAAGACGCTCCGCGAGTTCCGCGGTAGACGGGGTGCGCACGACGCCGACGGCGACGGGGATGATTTGGCGGCCACGTCCCGCTTGCACCACGGAAAGACCGCACCGCGTCAAGCCAGGGTCGATGCCCATGACCCGCAGACCCTCCAGCGACATTGCCTCTCCTTTCCGCACATGTGACACATATGTTCTACCACAGTAGACACAGCAAACGCCCGCGCCACAGTCAGCGGCACGGGCGTTTACGCGAATCGGATCTAGTCCTCGAGCTGCGCGGCCACTTCGTCGGAGATGCTCATGTTGGTGTAGACATTTTGCACATCGTCGGAGTCTTCGAGGGCGTCGATGATGCGCATCATCTTCTTCGCGCTCTCAGCGTCAACCTCGACCTCAACGTCGGCACGGAACTCCTGCCCGGCGTCTTCGATCTCAATGCCCTCGCCGCCGAGCGCCTCGCGCACCGCCGGCAGGTCGGTCGGCTTGCAGGTGATCTCGAATTCATCGCCGAGGTCGTTGACTTCCTCAGCTCCGGCGTCGAGCACCGCCATGAGCACGTCGTCCTCGCTGAGCTCACCCTTCTGGATGGTCACCACACCAGTGCGCTCGAACATGTAGCCGACAGAACCGGACTCGCCCAGGTTGCCGCCGTTCTTGGTCATAGCGGTGCGCACCTCGGTGGCCGCGCGGTTGCGGTTGTCCGTCAGGCACTCGATGAGCACGGCGACGCCGTTGACGCCGTACCCCTCGTACATCACGGTCTCCCAGTTCGCGCCGCCGGCTTCCTCACCGGAGCCGCGCTTGCGGGCGCGCTCGATGTTGTCGCCCGGCACCGAGGCCTTCTTGGCCTTGCGGATCATGTCGTCCAAGGTGGGGTTCGCGGCCGGGTCGCCGCCGCCGGTTCGTGCTGCGACCTCGATGTCCTTAATCATCTTCGCCCACAACTTCGACCGCTTCGCGTCGTTTGCGGCCTTCTTGTGCTTCGTGGTTGCCCACTTTGAGTGGCCCGACATAACGCACCCCTTTTCCTCGGTTGACGTGTAACAGACGGTATTATACGCACCGCCTCAATCAAGCTCTTACCGGTCACCTCGCGCAAACTGTGGCAATGCCGCCGTGCCTCCGAGGCGGAAGATGCTTACCGACGGCCGAAGGCGCAGCGCACGCGTATCCGCCACAGCGTCGTCGTAGAACCGCGTCGCCAGCTCAACCCGGATGTCCGCGTCACTGAGCGCGCCCGGCGCCTCCTTGCCTGCGATCCGCTCGGCCACCTGGGCCGAGAGTTGCTCCTCCTGCGTAAGACGTGTGTGTATGTCCTGCGGTGTCATCCTGACGTGCTCCGCATCTTCCGCGGCGGAACGAAGCTCGGGGTAAATGGCAGCGATGACAGCGCAGCGCCGGTCCAGCGCCGCCTGCAAGGCGTCGCGCGAACGGTCGAGCCGGATGTGCAGCCGGTTGAGCCGCTGCGCCGTGTTGTAGGCCCACGCAGCCAGCAGCGTCACCACCACCGCCACGGCGATCCACACCAAAGTCATAGCCATCCTTCCACCCCGACCTTCTCCCCGATCGACACAGCCTCGTACACCGCCAGCACCTGACGTGCCACAACGGACCAGTCGAAGTCTTCGGCCCGCCTCACGCCGCGGGTGGCGAGGTCGGCGCGGAGCGGGGCGTCGTCGATAAGCAACTGCAACTGCTGCGCGAGCGCCGACGCATCGCCGGGAGGAAACAACACCCCCGAACCCTCGCCGCAGACCGCGGCGAACGCCGGAATGTCGCTGGCCACGACGGCGCAGCCGGCGGCCATCGCCTCCACGAGCACGATCCCGAAGGATTCACCGCCGAGGTTCGGCGCGACGAATATGTCCGTGCGACCGAGGATCTCCGCCTTCTCCGCCTCGGAGACCAGGCCCGTAAATTCGACGCCCTCGACCTCGCGGGGCGCGCCAGCTCCAATAACCGTGACCCGGGGCTTTTGCGGAAGCTGGTCCACAGCCTGCAAAAACACCTCCAGGCCCTTGCGGGGCTCGTCCAATCGCCCCAGGAAGACCACTTCTGGCCTTGCCTGGTTTCCCGAAACGCGCCGCGCCGCCGCAAACCGGGCGGTGTCCACGCCGTTGGGGATGATCACGGGGTCGGTGCCCACCTGCTGCGACTGCCAGCGCCACGCCTCCTCGCTGACCGCAATACCGGCTCGGATCTTTTCCAGACTGCCGCGCAGCGCGGGCAACGCAAGTTTGAGTGCGTACGAGGAATCCGCCGAGGCGTGGTACGTGGCCACGATCGGGCCGGTGGCCATGCGCAGCGCGGCCATGGAGTAGCTCGGCGAGTTCGGCTCATGCACGTGCAGGATGTCGAAGTTTCCGCGCTCGACGAACTGGCGCGTGGTGCGGCGCACCTGAGGGCCGAAGGACAGCCGCGCGACCGAGCCGTTGTAGCGCACCGGCACGGCGATACCGCCGCGGGTCACCCACTCCGGAAGGTCGACGCTGTCGGAGGCCGGTCCGAGTACCTCGGTGTGGTGGCCCATTGTGCGCAGCTGGGCGGCAAGGTCAAGCACGTGGGCTTGAACGCCGCCCGGCACGTTGAAGGAATACGGGCACACCAGACCAATCCGCACCTCGGCTACCTCCTCCGTTTGGGATGCTCGCGCGACCGCCGCTCCAGCTCCCTGCGACGGCTCGGCTGCGGCCTGTCTGAGGGCCATAACGGCTGCAGCATATGCCAGTCCGTCGGATGGGCGGCGATGTTTTCTGCAAACTGGTCGGCCACCCGCTGCGCCGTGTCCTCGAGCGTTGCCGCCTCCACCGGGGCGGAGATACTGAAGCCCCAGCCGGGATTGCGCCACGTGCCCGTGAACCAGGAGTGGGCCACAAGCAGCGTCGCGCCGGTGTCCTGCGCCAGCTTGGCCGGGCCCGCCGGAAAAGTCGTTTCCTCGCCGAAGAACGTCACCGGCACCCCGTGGCGCGAGAAGTCCCGCTCCCCCAGCAGGCACACGATCCCGCCGTCTAACAGCACTTCCTTCAGCCGCTCGAACGGGGGCTGCTCGCCCCCTGTCAGCGGCACCACCTCGAAGCCGAGCGACTCCCGGAACTTAACGAAGGCGTCAAACAGCGCTTCGGGCTCGAGCCGTTCGGCGACGGTGGTGAACCCTCCATAGTTTTCAGCCAGCCACGTTCCCGCCATGTCCCAGTTGCCGGTGTGCGGCAGCGTGAGCACAACGCCTTTGCCTCGCGCCACGGCGGCGTCGAGGTGCTCGCGGCCGGACACCCCGGCAGAAAGCGCAGCGTTCAACCCCGGGTCGCCCACCATTCGCGGCAGGCGGAAGGCCTCCAGCCAGTAGCGCGCGTAGGAGCGCATGGCGTCGCGCACCAACTCCCGGGTGACATCCTCCGGCCCCACCACGCGGGTGAGGTTGCGCCGCAGCATCTCCATGCCCGCGCCGTCGCCAGAGGCCCGGTCAGCGGCCCACTGCGCGGCCCGCGCGGTCAGTCGCTGCGGAAGCGCGCCGACGATTATCCAGCCGGCGATGTAGCCCGCGGCGACAATTCGCTCCCGCACGGAAGCCATTTACGCTCCCGCCGGCGGCGCAATCTTCGCGTCCGCCCCCTTGTCGCGCCCGGCGAGCATCAGCCGCTGAACGACGGTGATCACAGAGCCGACCAACAAAATCCACAGCGACACCACCACGGCGTTCGGCAAACCGAAGCCCTCCAGCGCAAGGCCGCCGAGTCCCAGGATCAGCCGTTCCGGGCGTTCAATCAGCCCGCCGACGATCTTGAGCCCGCCGGCCTCTCCGCGGGCCTTGATGTAGCTGATGGTCTGCGAAAGCACGATGACCGCTAGGCACACCGCCACGTTCACCGGCGCCGCGTCCGCGACGTAGATCAGCCACATCGCGATCGCGCCGAACAGCGCGCCGTCGGTAAGCCTGTCGCAACTCGCGTCCAGCGTCGCACCAAACGCGGTGCCCCCGCCGCACAGCCTGGCCATCGTGCCGTCGACCATGTCGAAGGCGGCGAAGAACAGGCTGAGCACCGCCGCCCACACCAGGTGTCCGGTGGGGATGAGCACCATCGCGGTGAGCATCGTCAGCGCGGTGCCCGCTACGGTTGTCGAGTTCGGCGTCAGGCCGATCTTCAGCAGCCCTTTGGCCACCGGTTCGACCACGACTGCTGCGGGTTTGCGTCCGTGCACGCTAAGCATCGCATTCACCTGATTCCGTCTCGTGGACTTCGCGCCAGCCGTCCGCTAGCAGCGCCCGCGTTTCCTGCAGCAGCTGCGGCAGCACCTTCGTGCCGCCGATGACGGTCATAAAATTCGCGTCGCCCGCCCAGCGCGGCACCACGTGCAGGTGCAGGTGGTCGCCCACCGACCCGCCCGAGGCCTTGCCCAGGTTGAGCCCGACGTTGATCGCCTCCGGCTTAGACACTCGCTTGAGTGTTTTCACCGCATGCTTCGCAAACGCCATCAGCTCGGCTGTCTCCGCGTCGGTGAGCGCTTCAAGCTCGGCGACCTTGCGGTACGGCACCACCATCAGGTGGCCGGCGTTGTACGGGTACAGGTTGCACACCGCGTACACCGTCTCCCCGCGCGCGACGATCAATCCGTCCTCGTCGCTCATCTCCGGGATGTCGAGGAAGGGATCGCCTGTGCTTCTCGACGATCCTTCGGCCTCCCCCGTCTCCTCCCCCGCCGGCATCTGGGTGATGTAGCTGGAGCGGTACGGCGCCCACAGACGGGCAAGACGGTCCGGGTCGCCCACGCCGGTATCGACGTAGGTCTCCCCGTTAGTTGCCGGCTGCAACGGTGTCCTCGCTCGGTTGGTCGTTGCGCTTGGCGGTGATCCAGTCCGTGATCAGCTCGACCGCGCGATCGACCGGCACGCCGTTGATCTGGCTGCCGTCGAGGAAGCGGAAGCTCACCGCGTTCGCCTCCACGTCGCGCTCGCCGGCGAGGAGCATGAACGGCACCTTGGAGGTGGTGTGGGTGCGGATCTTCTTCTGCATGCGGTCGTCCGAGTGGTCCACCTCGGCGCGGATGCCGCGCTCGCGCAGAGCACCGATGACACCGTCGAGGTGGTCCGCAAACGCGTCGGCCACCGGAATGCCCACCACCTGGTGCGGCGCCAGCCAGGCCGGGAAAGCGCCGGCGTAGTGCTCGAGCAGCACGCCGAAGAATCGCTCGATGGAGCCGAAGAGTGCGCGGTGGATCATCACCGGGCGCTTCTTCGAGCCGTCCGAGGCGGTGTACGTCAGGTCGAAGCGCTCGGGCAGGTTGAAGTCCAGCTGCACCGTGGACATCTGCCAGGTGCGGCCGATGGCGTCGCGCGCCTGCACGGAAATCTTCGGGCCGTAGAACGCGGCGCCCGCCGGGTCCGGAACGAGCTCCAGGCCGGACTTCTTCGCCACGGATTCCAGGATGCTGGTGGAGCGCTCCCAGATCTCGTCGTCGCCGATGTACTTGTTCGGGTCCTTGGTGGAAAGCTCCAGGTAGAAGTCGTCCAGTCCGTAGTCCTGCAGCAGGGAGATGATGAACTCCAGCACGCTGGTCAGCTCTTCTTCGAGCTGCTCCTCGGTGCAGTAAATGTGGGCGTCGTCCTGCGTGAAGCCGCGGGCGCGGGTCAGGCCGTGGACCACACCGGACTTCTCGTAGCGGTAGACGGTGCCGAACTCGAACAGGCGCAGCGGCAGCTCGCGGTAAGAACGCCCGCGCGAGTCGAAGATGAGGTTGTGCATCGGGCAGTTCATCGGCTTGGTGTAGTAGTCCACCGGCTGCTTGGTCACGTTGCCGTCTTCGTCGACCTCGCCATCGAGCTTCATCGGCGGGAACATGCCGTCGGCGTACCAGTCCAGGTGGCCCGACTTCTTAAACAGGTCGCCCTTGGTCACGTGGGGGGTGTTGACAAAGGAGTAGCCGGCGGCGACGTGGCGCTCGCGCGAGTGCTGCTCCATGGTCATGCGCACGATGCCGCCGTCCGGGTGGAACACCGGCAGGCCGGAACCGACCTCGTCCGGGAAGGAGAACAGGTCCAGCTCGTTGCCCAGGCGGCGGTGGTCGCGCTTTTCCGCCTCCTCGAGCATGGTCATGTACTCTTCGAGCTTTTCCTTGGACTCCCAAGCGGTGCCGTAGACGCGCTGCAGGCCGGCGTTGTTCTGGTCGCCGCGCCAATAGGCGGCGGACGAGCGGGTCAGCGCGAACGCCGGGATGTACTTCGTGGTGGGCACGTGCGGGCCGCGGCACAGGTCGTGCCACTCCACCTCGTTCGTACGCGGGTTGACGTTGTCGTAGTGCGTCAGCTCTCCGGCGCCGACCTCGGTGGCCTCGTCGGAGTCAGGGTCGACGTTGCCCTTGTCGTTAATCAGCTCGAGCTTGTACGGCTCGTCCTTGAGGTCCTCCGCGGCCTCCTCCGCGGAGGCGTAGACGCCGCGGACGAACTTCTGGCCCTGCTTGATGATCTTCTTCATCCGCTTTTCCAGCGTCTTCAGATCCTCGGGCGTGAACGGCTCCGCAACATCGAAGTCGTAGTAGAAGCCGTCGTTGATGGCCGGACCGATGCCCAGCTTGGTGCCGGGAAACTCGGCCTGCACGGCCTGGGCGAGCACGTGGGCGCAGGAGTGGCGGATCACGGAGCGGCCGAGCTCAGTGTTTGCCGGCACCGGTGTGAACGTCGCGGTGGCCTCGGGGACGTGCGAGAGGTCTTTCAGCTCGCCCGCTTCGTCCTGGACGCACACGACGGCGTCCTCCCCTTTGTTCGGCAGGTTCAGCTCCCGCATGGCGGCGCCGACGGCGGTGCCGGCGGGAACCTCGAACGGTGCGAACTCGACTGCTGCTTCGGTAGACATATCTGTCGTGCGCTCCTTTGCGCGTCACTGGGCTGCGTCATACCTGGACGCCGCCCATCTTCTACGTTCTCTCCCGACGGCGCAGATGGCGCGCCGGACGCCAGGGATTCTACCCCCGGGCGCCAGAAAGTACTGTTTCGCCCCAGTACGCGTCGCCACTTGCCTCACCACCGGGCTTACGTGTGCCCGGCGGGATCCAGTACACCGCTGACCCGATGTGCGTGGTCCATTCGTTGAGGCGGTCCACCTCCAAAAGCCGTTGCAGCACAGGAGTGAACTGGACATCCGGGTCCTTTTGGTAGGCCAAGAAGACCAGGCCCGCGTCAGACAGCTCGCCGGGCGCCGGCGGCAGCGAGTAGTTGTACGGCCTGCGCAAAAACTTCTGCTCCGGGTGGTCCGCGGGCGGCATGGCGCGCGCTATGTGGGAGTTCTTGTCGATCACGGGCAGCCCGTACTCGTCCAGCGCCTCCATGTCCGGCGCATCAAACTCGTCCTCGCCGGTCAGCGGGGCGCCGTCGGAAAGCTTTCGCCCCACCGCCACCTCGCGTGAGGTGCGGTCCAGCCGCTCCCAATCGTCGAGGTCCATTGCGATGCGGCGCACCACCAGCGACGACGAGCCGTCGTCCGCGAAGACCTGCTCGGCGTAGTCCTCGTCCGAGCGCGGGTTGACGGTGCCGTCCACCTGGCCGAAGAGGTTGCGCGGCGTCTGGCCTTTGGGGATGGAGCCGAACGCGTTCACAAACCCCTGCTGCAGCCAGGCGGTCTCCACGTAATCCATGCCGGCGCGCGTCATGTGGCGCAGCGCCCAGGCGCTCATCACAGGGTCGTCGGAGCAGATCTGCAGCACAAGGTCGGTCTGGCCCCACTCCGGCCGCAGCTCTTCGCGCGGCATCGCGGGGATGTCGTGCAGCCACACCGGCTTTTGATCCGGCGCCGCAATATCGAAAACGCGCTCACCGAACCCGCAGGTGATGGTGAGGTTGGCGGGCCACTTCACCATCTCCGGCTCCAGGCTGGACAGCGGGTTGCGGCCGGCGGTCAGCTCGCGGGCGTCTTCGGTCCACAGGCGCATCAGCCTGACGACGCCAGCAGCGTCCACCCCGTCCTTGAGGTTGAACCCGGCCAGGTTGAGCGACGCCTGCGTCGGCGTCTGGATGCCAGCCTGGTGGGCACCGTCGAAGGCGACGGACGCCTCCGTCAACGGTTCAGTGTTCGGCTCGGAGTTGCTCGGCTCGTTATCGCACGCCGCCAGCAGCATGCCTGTCGACGCCACCCCGGCCACACCAGCCGTCCCCGCCAAAAACCCCCGCCGGCTCACACCCGGCATGACGCATCCTCCTCTAGTGCTTGTGTTCAGCGTGGTCGGCATGCTCGGCGTGGTCGGCGTGCTCGCCGAGGTCGCCGTAGCTTTCGTCGCCAGACAGCATGGTGCGCACGGCAACATCGGACACGGTCGCGGTCGCGCCGCCTTCCAGCAGCAGGGTCACATCGATGGTGTCGCCTGCCTCGATGGCCGGCGCGTAGCCCATCACCATGAAGTGGTCGCCGCCCGGTGCCAGCTCGTGGGTGCCGCCCGCGGGGATGTCGAAACCGCCGTCCTTTTGACGCATCATCCCGTCGACAACCTCGTGGATCTGGTAGTCCGCCTCGCCGAGCGAGGTGGTGAATCCCACCACAGTGATGTCTTTGTCAGTGTTGTTGTGCAGGGTGCCGAAGATAGAGGTCATGTCGCTGCCATCTGCGGCATCCTTCGCGGCTTTAGCCCGGACAGCTCCGCTTTCCAACGTGACCGCGTTACCCGTCAGGTCCGCGGCCGGGGCAGTGCTCGCGGAATTGCCGGTGGGATCCTCCGAGGCAGCTTCGTCGCTGCAGCCGGCAAGCACCAGAGCGGCCGCCGCGGTGAGGGCGGCAATTCGCTTGTTCACGGGCATCGCCTACTTCTGCGTATCCGGGTCGGCTTCGGAGATTCGGCGGCTCTTGGCCAGCGCACCGAAGCCGGCACCGGCGACGACCAGCACGCCCGCCAGCGCGAGCAGCACCTTCATGGTGGTGCTCATGCCGTCTGCCGCGTCAACGACCGGATCCTTGCTCGCGTCCGCGGTCGCCTCGCCAGACGGGTTGAAGCTGAACGAGGTCATCCCCTTCGTCGAGTGACCGTCGGAGGACACGATCTGGTAGCCGACCTTGTAGTCGCCCGCCTGCGCATCCAGGTCTGCCGGAAGGTCGAGGGTGACAAACCGGCCGTCGATCTCTGGCTCGCCCGAGTAGACAACCTCGGACTGCCCGTTGACCTCGCGGGAAAGCGCCACAGTGTTGAAGCCGTCCTGGATCTCCCCGGAAAACTCGAGCGTCACAGCATCGGGGAACTCGCTGACCACACTTTTGTCCTCAGGGTCCGAGCCAATCACGGAATCGTGTGCGAAAGCCGGAGCTGCCGCAACCAACGTCGCAGTGGCCGCTGCGGCAGCGACCGCGCCACCTCGTGTGAATGCTGCCGGGATGAGCATGGTGCCTCCTCAAATAGAACCAACGCGCCGACTGGCGCTAAGAGCACTAGTCGTATCCAGATCCACGTTAGTTCCCGTCACACCCGCCCCAAAACTATGAACCGGGCAACCCAACCCAAACGACGATATCGGCGATTACCGTCGAGGCCGAGACGCGACCTGGGCTTTTCCACGGGCCGGACCCGCAAATGCCGATATCGTCGTTTAGTGGGCAAACGCAAAGCGCCCCAGGCTGTTTCCAACCTGGGGCTTTCTCTGTGGTCCTAGCTGGGATCGAACCAGCGACCTTTCCGGTGTGAACGGAACGCTCTTCCACTGAGCCATAGGACCGAACGAGGAATGAGATTACACGCCGCACCCGAAAGTACCGAATCGGCTGGTCATTGGCGGTAACAGGGATTGCCGACAGCGGGGGCGTCGACAAGCGAATGCACCGCGGGCCAAATTGCACCAACGTAATTCACGCTTATCCCCCTCAAAATGGCCGTGACATGGCGATTTGTAACAGCGGGCGGTATGCGGATAAGGTTTGTTCTCGCGTTCAACGCGGACAGCGCGGAACGCATGCGGATGTAGCGCAGTTGGTAGCGCATCACCTTGCCAAGGTGAGGGTCGCGAGTTCGAGTCTCGTCATCCGCTCCAGTTCCCCAGAGGAACATGGGCGCGATTAGCTCAGCGGTAGAGCACTACCTCGACACGGTAGGGGTCACTGGTTCGATCCCAGTATCGCGCACAGAGGGTTTACGCCCTCGTCAACTGAATAGCAATGCGGATGTAGCGCAGTTGGTAGCGCATCACCTTGCCAAGGTGAGGGTCGCGAGTTCGAGTCTCGTCATCCGCTCCAAGTACTTCGGGGTTTAAAGCCGAATACTTCGGAGGTAACTCCACGGTGGATTGGTCGAGTGGTTAGGCAACGGTCTGCAAAACCGTGTACACGGGTTCGATTCCCGTATCCACCTCCAAGCTGCAATAGCCTTGCGCGATTAGCTCAGCGGTAGAGCACTACCTCGACACGGTAGGGGTCACTGGTTCGATCCCAGTATCGCGCACAGAGGGTTTACGCCCTCGTCAACTGAATAGCAATGCGGATGTAGCGCAGTTGGTAGCGCATCACCTTGCCAAGGTGAGGGTCGCGAGTTCGAGTCTCGTCATCCGCTCCATTTCAACAAAAAGGGGTCCACCCTCTCGGTGGGCCCCTTTTTGCTATTCGCGCTCCCCTGCCTCCAAGCGTTGCAGATACAGCCGGGCAACGGTGAAACCCAGCGGCTCGTCCAGCGGCGACGAGTACGTGCGCTGCCCGAAGTCGCGCGCAAGCTGGCGGCGGGCGGCATCCACAATGGCGCCAACGAGCCCGGAGGACACCTGCATCGGGTTCTTCGGCGCGAACGCCACTTCTTCCGGCACTCCCCGATCCACCGCGAGCTTGCGGAAGATGTACTTGTCGTGGCCACTATCATCGGGCTGCACCAGCGACGGGTGGATGCGCTGTGCGAGCTCAACCGCCGCGTGGGTCTGCCAGATCTGGACGTGCCGCTCGGGATCCTCCAAGAGCCGCTCGTAGAAGTCCGGCACAAAACGTTCGCGCTTGAAGTTCTTAGCGACGTTTGCCCGCAGCGCCGCATCCCACGCGTCAACGAGGCTCTCCCCCGCCGCGGGAGCCACCGTGTGCCCGCCCATGAACAGCGCGTCGGCCCCGGCTCCGGAAAGCAGTACGCCTTCGGCGCCGTGGTCGTGCGAAGCGCCGTCGATAGCCTTCAACACGGCACCCGCCGAGATCTCCCACGGCTCCGGGAACTCGAGAGCCCGCACGACCCGCGCGAGAAGCCGCTCGAAGTCTTCGTCGGTGGGGCGAACAATCACGTGCTCGAGGCCGCATTGCTTTGCGACGGCTGCCGCCCTCCCCACTTCCTGGTCCTCCGTGTGCTGGCTGTAGGTCACGGCCAACGTGCCCGGCGCGACCTCGGCCACGTAGGTGGCCAGCAGGATGGAATCGATGCCGCCGGAGAGTTGGAGCACGGGCCGCCCCGCGTTGCGGGCGACGGCGGCGGTGACGCGTGCGCGGAGGTAGTGGTCGATGGCGGCGGCCGCTTCGCCGGCGTCGGCGATGTCGTAGGGGCCTTTCGTCAGTTCCCGTTCGTCTGCAACGTATTCGAGCGCTGCCCCGGTGATGTCGTGCATAGCTACGTTGTCCTTTCGCGGTAGCCGTCGGAAAGCTGCGTACCGGTGCGTCGTTGCTCGCCGGAGGCGCTGTCTAGGAACGGTGCCAGCTGATAGTTGGTGTTCCTCATCCGCTCGATTTCACGCTCCAGCTCCGTGATTCGCCCTTGGAGCTCGGCCGTCTTGCGGGGACGCCGTAGCCAGAATTTCTGGGCCTTCGTGCGGACCTCCTCCGGCGCTTCGCGGCCTTCGCGCACCCGGAATACGGTGTTGCGCACTAGGAGGAAGAAACCCACCATGATGAACGCCATCATGCCGATCAATCCGATGCGTTCGAAAGTGGAGATGCTGTCGATGCCCAGCACGCTGATGTTGGTGATCAACAAGCCCATCAGTGCAGCGAACAGCGACAGCACTTCCACGGATTTCCACACCAGCTGGTTCGACTCTGACTCGAGCTGGCGAGACAGTGCCTGTACTTTCTCGTCCACGGAAGCTACCTGCCGCTCGACGGCACTGCGGATGGCTGTCTGCACCTGCCACTCGGTGGAGACAAGCAGACGGTAGTTCTTGTACTCCTCGTGGCGGGCAAGCTGCTGCGGGTCCAGCACACGAATTGCCATATCCAGAGATTCCACGGCGCGCCGGTAACAGTAATTCTGGTCTTCCAGCAGCGTCGGGTCGGCGCTGAGGGTTTGTTCCAGTTCAAGCGTGTGGGTCGCGGTCGGCCCCTTCTCAAAATCCCACTGCGTTGCCGCGGCGATCCTGCGGTAGGCCTCCCCCATCCGGTAGTACGCATTGCCGTCCTTGGGGTCCGACTTGACCAGGGATTCAGCCAGAATCAGCATCTCCACCCCGTAGAAGCGGAACGGAAACAGCCACAGGCCGTGCAGCAGGAGGTGGCGAAGCTTGACCGGCACACGGTCCAGGTGCCGCGAGAGGTTTGTCGGACTTTCCGGGTCTAGGCCGATGGAGGAAAAGAGCTCGGACGGGACAATCCGCTTGCCGGCGCTGAGTTGCGCGAACGTGAGGTAGATGCCGTTGAGGTCGTACGGACCGACCTGCAGTGGAGCGTCGTCTGCGCGGCTGAGCACTTCAAAAATGCCGTCGTAGTTGAAGTCGAACCGGTACAGCTGCAGCTCAATCAGCGCAGTTGCCAAATACAGCAGGCGCGGTTGCTCCACACTGCCGTGTCGACGTACGCGCTGCGGCTCGTGCGCCCCAAGTCCCCGCTCCCGGGCTTGCCAACAAACGTCGGTGACCATGTTCAAAAACGGCTCGAACCAGACCATCTCAGTTGCTCTGTCCGCAGTCGACGCGAACGCGGCCTGCGCGGATGCCGCGAGGTTGTCTTTCCAGTGGCTTGTATCCGAGCGGTCGAACAGGAGCGAATAGAACTCGGATGCCTCCGAGTCCGCAATCCAGCCATTCCGTGCAGCGACGGCTGCCGCGTCGAGGTCAAAATGGTTTCCGGTAGGTTGCACAACATCCCCTTCAACAGACTGGAAGCAAGTGTAATGAACGAGCGACCTCAATCCCTTGATCCGGAACTTCTCATCGGTCCGGTTAAGCCGCCCGGAACGCGAGAGACTCGCCTTATGGGCATTGCGGCGCTGACCGGAGCTGCCACAAGCAAGGGAACTTCTTCCGGCTTGGGCAACGACACCGATTTCGCGCTGCTGAACGCACTGCGCATCTGGTCAGATGCGGTGCTCGTCGGTGCCGAGACCGCGCGCAAAGAGAACTACTTCGGCGTGCGTACCACCGCACAGCAGCGCGAGGCTCGGCGCGGACGGGGACAAGCGGAAGTTCCCCCGATTGTCGTGGTGACCAAGAGCCTGAAGTTCGACACTGCAACGCAGCTGTTTACGGACACACGTACGCCGCCGTTGTTCGCGGTGCCCGAAGACGTCCTGGGCGATACGGAGGTGTCTGAACACGCGCGGGAGATCGAGCAGGCGGGTGGCGTGATTGTGCCCGTGGAGGGCGAAGACGTCTCCGCAGTCGTTGCCGCACTGCACGCACGGGGGTTGGCCCGCATCGTCTGCGAGGGCGGCCCCAGCTTAAACACCCAACTCATCGGTGCCAGCGAAGTAGATGTATTCCACTACACCGTCAGCCCGCGCGCGGTGCAGCCGTCTGAACTACGCCTATTCGGTGAAGCAGACACACCTTCAGACCACGCTTTCATCCTCGAGGCGGCGCACACCACAAGCGACTCGATGCTCTTCCTGCGCTACCGGAGCGTGCGCGAAGGGTAGCCGCACCGTGGCAGGTACGGTTAGGCGCGTGATTGCTACCCCACCGCCTCGAAGCGCCCCCGAAGAGCCTGCACCGGGTTCGACTGCAGTGCAGGCCCAGCCCGCCGACGAGCGCGCGGGCCTCGCGCCCGCGATCGCCGCTGCCGCCTGGCCTGTCGCGGTGCTTCTGGTGCTCCACCGGCTGTTCCTCCTCGCGCGCGCGGGCTCGGTGACGGACGACTTCACCACCGTGTGGTCCGCAGCGCGCCGGTTTGTGGAACGCGTCCCCGTGTACAACGAGGTCTACAGCCACGTCAATCCGCACTACCTGTACAACCCGGGCGCGACCCTGCTGCTGTCGCCGCTGGGGCTGATTTCCGACATAGACCTGGCCCGTCCGCTGTTCATCGCCGTCAACGCCGCGTGCATCATCGCCGCTTTAGCGTGGCTGACCAAGCTTGCAGGCCGCCCGCTTTCCGGGCCGACGTTTCCCGTCGCCGTTGCGCTGGCGTTTTGCACCGAAGCCGTGACCAACACGCTGGTGTTTTCCAACATCAACGGCATACTCCTGCTCGCGCTGGTGGCCTTTATCACGCTCTTGCTTGCCCGCCGCGACATCGCCGCCGGTGTGGTACTGGGGTTGGCTATCTTGGTCAAGCCGATGTTCGCTCCGCTGCTGGTGCTGCCGCTGCTGCAGATGCGCTGGCGCCCCGCGCTCGGCGCTATCGGCGTCCCGGTGGTGATGAACCTCATCGCGTGGCCGTTCACGCCCGGCGCCCGCGACTACCTCGACGTGGTGGTGCCGTATCTGAAGGTCACGCGCGACTACGCCAACTCTTCCCTGTCCGGTTTCGCCGTCTATTTCGGCATGCCCCGCTGGGCCCATGCGCTGCTGTTCCTCCTCCTCGCCGCTGCGGTCGCCGGAGCGGTGCTCGGTCTTGTGCGCGTGCGCCACAGCCAGGAGCTGCTGTATCTCGCCGTGGGCTCCGGTGTGCTGCTCGCGGGAGTGTGCCTGTTGTCCTCCCTGGGCCAGGCGTACTACTCAATGATGTTGTTTCCCGCCCTGTTCACGGTGTTCCACCCGGACAGCCCCCTGCGCAGCTGGCCCGCTTGGCTCGGCGCGGCGCTGTGCCTGTCGCCCTTGAGCTGGTCCAGCTCGTTGCACCCTTTGACCGGCAGCTGGCTCAACACGTTTTTGCCCACCGCTGGGTGGGCCGTGTTTATTGTGGCGTGCGCTGCGTGGGTATTGTTTAGCCCAACCTTGTGGCGCACTCCGAAGGAAAGGATTGGGCGATGACGAATTTCAAGGACTTCACCGACGCGCAGTGGCGCGAGAAGCTCAGCCCGGAGGAGTTCCACGTCCTGCGGGAAGCAGGCACGGAGCCCCCAGGCGTCGGCGAGTACACCAACACCACCACCGAGGGTGTGTACCGCTGCCGCGCGTGCGGCGCTGAGCTGTTCCGCTCAACCGAGAAGTTTGATGCCCACTGCGGTTGGCCCTCGTTCTTCTCCCCACTGGCGGGCGACGCCATCATCGAGCGCGAGGACACCTCCCTCGGCATGGTGCGCACCGAGGTGTTGTGCGCGAACTGCCACTCCCACCTGGGCCACGTGTTCGCCGGCGAGGGTTTCGACACCCCCACCGACCTGCGCTACTGCATCAACTCGATTTCGCTGACGCTCGACGAAGCATAGAAAAGGCGCCGTCAAAGCAATTGCTTTACGACGCCACCTTCGGTCTACCCACGCCTAGGGCAGCACCGAAATAATTTCGCCGATGTCGCCGACACGGCGGCCCGTCTGGAACGGGATCTCCTCGCGGACGTGCAGGCGGGCCTCGGTGTAGCGCATGGTCTTCATCAACGCCTCGATGCGCTCGAGCGTCGGCGCCTCGAAGGCGAGCATCCACTCGTAATCGCCGAGCGTGAAGGCCTCGACGGTGTTGGCGCGCACATCCGCGAAATCGCGGGCCGCCATGCCGTGCTCCGCGAGGATGCGGCGGCGCTCCTGCGGGTCCATCACGTACCAGTCGTATGAGCGCACGAACGGGTAGACCGTGATCCAGTCCCCCGGCTCCTCGCCCATGATGAAGCTCGGGAGGTGGGACTTGTTGAACTCCGCAGGGCGGTGCAGACCGTTGCCGATCCAGCTCAGCTCCACCTTCTGCCCGAACGCGGTTTCGCGGCGGAAGTCCGCGAGCGCCTTCTGCAGGTGCTCAAACTCCTCGGCGTGCCACCAGATCATGAAGTCGGCGTCGGCGCGGATCCCGGTGTTGTCGTAGATGCCGCGGACAGTGACCACGCCTTCCTGCTCAAGGTTGGTGAAAAAGGCGCGAGCTTCGTCGATAAGCTCGCTGCGCTCGGCGCCAAGAGCACCAGGAACTGCGCGGAACACCGCAAACTGCAAAAACCGCTGCGTGGCGTTGAGTTTGTCAAAGTCGAGCTTGGCCATGTCTTGCCCCTTTCCTGCCGCAAGGCAGATCAAACAAAAGTCGGAGAACATTCTACGCCGTAGGTTCTGCCGCTCACGGCGCGCCTCCCCCAACGGCGCCGGTTGCTGGATACGTTTGACCCTGTGATGAAACCGGACACCACCTCCCCCATGTCCGCCGGCGGCGCGGGCAGCAACAGGGACGACCACGGCAACAGCGATTCCTGGCCCGCAGAGTTCAGCGCGGCCGTCGAATCCATGCACGCGGCGCGCCTGCGCCCAGAGATCACCCTGGGCACCATCCGCCCGCCACAGCGCCCCGCGCCGTTCAGCCACGCCGTTGGCCTCGAAGTCGCGCACGCTGACGAGGAAAACGTCCCGGTGGACTCTGAAGGCGACGCGTTCGGACGCCTAATCCTGCTGCACTCCCCCGCCGCTGAAGAGGCGTGGGAAGGCACCATGCGTCTGGTGGCCTACATTCAGGCCGACATGGACGACGCCGTGGCCTCCGACCCGCTTCTGCCTGACGTGGCCTGGCAGTGGCTCAACGAGTCGCTCGCAGAAACCGGTGCACGCCACACCAACCTCGGCGGCACGGTGACCTCGACCGCTTCGGTGCGGTTCGGCGAGATCGGCGGGCCGCCGCGCGCCTACCAGCTGGAGATGCGCGCCTCCTGGACCGCGGAGGGCACCGACCTCCAGCACCACGTGGAAGCTTTTTCCAAGGTGCTCGCCCACGTGGCAGGTTTACCGCCGGAAGGTGTGGCCCAGCTCAGCTCGCGCTAATATCTTTTCTTGATGAGTGCCCGGCTGGACTACCGCCTTGTAGACACGCCCGCCGCCTTCCATGAGGCGGCGGGCGCACTCGCGCACGGTCGCGGCCCGTTCGCCGTGGATACCGAACGCGCCTCCTCATTCCGCTACGGCGACCGCGCATTTCTCGTGCAAGTAGCGCGCCGAGGCGCGGGAACGTTCCTCATCGCCCCCGAAGGCCACCGAGACGAGGTCCGCGAGATCTTCGCCCCTGTGCTCGGCGGCCAGGAGTGGATCATCCACGCCGCGAGCGAAGACCTGCGCAGCCTGGCGCTGCTCGGGCTCCACCCCGGCGTGCTTTTCGATACTGAGCTCGCGTCGCGCCTCGTCGGCTACGACCGGCCGAACCTCGCCGCGATGGTCGAACGTTTCGTCGGCGTTGAACTGGAGAAAGGCCACGGGCACGAGGATTGGTCCCGCACGCCGCTTCCCAAATCGTGGCAGGACTACGCCGCGCTGGATGTGGAGTACCTCAACGAGCTCGCTGAGGCCCTCACCGAGGTGCTGGACGCCGAAGGCAAACTCCGCTGGGCCTTCGAGGAATTCGCGCACCTCATCTCCGTCTACTCGCTTACCCCGCGCCCTGTGAAGTCATGGCGCGACATGAAGGGCATCTCCTCCCTGCGCGACCAGTCCGGCCTCCAAGTGGCGCGCGAACTATGGCACGCACGCGAGGAAATCAGCGAACAGCGGGACATCGCTCCAGGGCGCCTGCTGCCCAACCGGGCGCTGCTCGATATCGCCCTCGCTGAGCCGGATTCACCCCGCGGCCTGACACGGGCCGTCGGAGGGAAGGGAATGCCCTCCCGGGAGGTTCGGCGCTGGCTAGGCGTGGTGGAACGCGCACTGGCGGCTGACCCCACCACGTGGCCGCGTCGCAAAGACCCGCGCGCAAACGGCACGCCATCGAAGTCCGGATGGGAGCGCCACTACCCAGAATCGTGGCAAATGCTGCAGCTGTGCCGCGAAGACATCGCCGCCAGCGCAGAAGACTTGGACATTCGCCCCGACATTTTGCTCACACCGGCAATTTTGCGCGAGACGGTGTGGAACGCACCTGACAACGGGCCGGCTTGGGACACCCACCAAGCAGCCTCGGCCCTAAAGAAGGCGGGGGCACGGCCGTGGCAGGTGGAACTTACGGCGCCAATTTTGGCCGCAGCCCACGCAGAGATGCTCGAACTGGTCTAGCGCTGACCTAATTTTCGGGATCCGCCAGGCTGGCCGCCCACTCGCGCACCTGCGCTGCAGCGGAGGCGGGATCAAGGCCGTACTCCTGCAGGATCTCGCCACGCGAAGCGTGCAACGGGAAGATGTCCGGGAATGCGAGCTGCCGCACCGGGGTATCCACTTCCGCAGCCGCGAGCGCCTCGGCAACAGCGGATCCCACGCCGCCGCGGACCACGCCGTCTTCGTACACCACCACCAGGTCAGCTTCCGCAGCCAATTCCAGCACGTCCGAGGAGACGGGGATGACCCAGCGCGGGTCAACCACGGTTGCCCGGATGCCGTCGGCAAGCACCGCTTCTGCGACCTCGAGGCCGTACTTCGCAAACGCACCGACAGCGACGATGAGCACGTCGATGTCGTCCTCGGTGCCCTCTCCGTCGAGGCGCGACAGCACGTCCGTGCCGCCGGAAAGTCGCTCCAACGCGTCAATATCTGCGCCGACAGCGCCCTTTGGGAAGCGGACGACCGTCGGGCCGTCATCGACAGCGATTGCCTCGGAGAACTCCTCCCGCAATCGGGCGGCGTCGCGCGGCGCCGCGATGCGGATGCCCGGCACAATGGAGGCGATTGCCATATCCCAGACACCGTTGTGGCTGGCGCCGTCAGACCCGGTCACACCCGCGCGGTCGAGCACCAGCGTCACAGGCTGGTTAATCAGCCCCACATCCATCAGCAGCTGGTCGAACGCCCGGTTCAAAAACGTCGAGTACACCGCAACGACTGGGTGCAGGCCGCCGAGGGCCATGCCGGAGGCGGATGCGACGGCGTGCTGCTCCGCGATACCGACGTCGAAGAAGCGGTCCGGGAACTGCTCCGCAAAAGGCTGCAGGCCGGTCGGGCCCGCCATCGCCGCGGTAATGGCCACAATGTCGTCTCGCTCATGGCCGGCGCGCAGCAACTCCTTGGTGAACACGGAGGTCCAGCCCGGCTCAGAGGAGGCGAGAGACCGTCCAGTCACCGGGTCAATCACACCCGTGGAGTGCATCTGGTCCGCCACGTTGTTCACGGCCGGCGCGAACCCGTGGCCCTTCTCAGTGACCACGTGCACGATCAGCGGGCCCTCGTAGCGCTTGGCGTACTTGAACGCGTTGAGCAGGCTCTTAATGTCGTGCCCTTCCACCGGGCCGACGTACTTCATGCCCAGCTCCGGGAACATTTCGGTGGGCAGCACCTGGTACTTCACGCCCTCTTTGAGCGCGTGCAGCGCGTCAAAGGTGCGCTCGCCCACCCAGCCCATGGACTTCAGCGTCTTCTTGCCGGACTCCATCACTTCGTCGTACGCCGGCTGCATGCGAAGCGCCGCAAGCTGGTCGCGCAGCTTGGTCAGGTTGTTGGCGAACCCGCCGATGGTCGGCGAGTAGGACCGGCCGTTGTCGTTGACCACGATGACGACATTGCGGTTGGCCGCCGCGATGTTGTTCAGCGCCTCCCAGCACATGCCGCCGGTCAGCGCGCCGTCACCCACAACGGCGACAACGTTGTCGCCGTCCCGTCCCATCAACGCCTTCGCCTTTGCAAGGCCGTCCGCGTAGGACAGCGACGCGCTGGCGTGCGAAGACTCGGTCCAATCGTGCTCCGACTCCGCGCGCGCGGTGTAGCCGGAAAGCCCGCCCTTCTTGCGCAGCGTGTCGAACTGCCCGCCGCGCCCAGTGAGGATCTTGTGCACGTACGACTGGTGGGACGTGTCCCAAATAATCGGGTCGTTCGGTGAATCGAAGATGTAGTGCAGCGCAATGGTCATCTCCACAACACCCAGGTTTGGGCCGAGGTGCCCGCCGGTGGCGGAGACCTTCTGGATCAGCATCTGACGGATCTCATCCGCAAGATCATCGAGCTGCGCAGGAGAAAGCTTGCGGACATCCGCTGGCGTCGCAATATGCTCGAGCAGTGCCACAGTCCTGTCGTACTCCTTCGCCGTATCGGGCGCGCCCCGAATGGGCGCAGCTGCCGTTTCGTTCACGCTAGTTTACACGCTGGCTTTTAGACGAATTCTCGTCCCGCTACACCGCTTCAAGCACCGCGATCACTTCGAAGTGGTGGGTGTTCGGGAACGCGTCGATAAGCTTCATCTGCTTGACCGCGTAGCCGTGCTCGCCAAAACCCGCCAGGTCGCGAGCGAACGTTGCCGGGTCGCAGCCGACGTGGATGATGCGCTCGGGTGCCGCCTGGGCAATCGCACGGACCACCTCGGCGCCAGCGCCTGCACGCGGCGGGTCCAGCACAACCAAACCCGGCGGTCGCTCCAGCTCGCCGACGACCACCGCCACGTCGCCGTGGTGGACGCGCACATCGCATGCGTCCGCGACCTGCTGGCGGCGGGAGGTTGCTGCGCTGGAATAGTCCACCGACTCGATTCGGCCGCCGCCGAGCGCCTCGCTCATCGACGGCACGAACGCGCCGACGCCGCCGTAGAGGTCCCAGCCCACACGGTTGGTGTACTCCCCCGCACCCCACTGCGCGATCACGTCGGAGTACGCCTCAGGGGCGCGCAGGTGCGCCTGCCAAAACGCAGTTGGTGGAAAGACGAAGTCGAACCCGCGTACGCGCTCCACCAGTTCACCTGGACCTTCAATCACGCGCTCGACGCGCTCAACGCGGCGGCCGCGTTGCGCAGCCTGGGTCTCCACTACGTGGCGGGTGCGGTCGGCATCAACCGCAACGACGAGCTCGGCGCCGGGAGTGAACTTCTCGGCCTGTTCTCCCACGATGCCGTCGAGCAAGCCCGGCACCGGCTGGGTGCACGCCACCCCTGCGACAACGTCGGTGGAACGCGCCCGCCGCATGCCGGCGTTGCCCTGGCTGTCCACGCCAAGCCGGACGCGGGTGCGCCACCCGGTGACCGGCTGGAGCTGGACCGCCTCCACTGCACCAAGGTCGAGCGCGTCAAGCACCCCGGAGCGGGAAGAAAGCGCTCCAAGTTGTCCAAGCAGCACCTCGCGCTTGAACTCCAGCTGCGCATCTGCCTCGATATGGGAAAAGTCGCAGCACCCCGCGCCTGCGGCCGCCGCGGGGCAGGTGGGATCGACTCGGTGCGGCGACGGCTCAAGCACAGCGGTGGTCTCCGCGCGGGCCCAACGCTTCTTCGCCTTCGTCAGCGTCGCCTCCACCGTGTCGTCGGGGATTGCGCCGCGGACGAACACCACGCGGCCGTCGGGCGCGTCGGCAATGCCTTCACCGCCGTGAGCCATGGCCCGGACATGCAAGCGCACCGGCTCCCCGACCGCGAGAGCGGGCGAGCCGGTGCCGTGCTGAAGCTCCGCCACTTACTCGGCAGCAGACGGGGTGTCGCCGCCTGCCTTCGTGCTGCCGCCGGCTGCGCGGCGCTCGCGCAGCTCCTGCAGCTGCTTCTGATTCTCCGCGTTTTGGGCGATGATTTGCTTCAGCGCGTCGCTCAGGGCGTTCGGGTTACCCTCCGCCGGAGCCTGCGCGGAAGCCTGGCCCTGACGCGCCTTGGCCTCAGCTGCGGCCTGCACCTGCTGCGCCAGCTGCGCAGGCAGGACAACCTGCAGGGAGTTGCCGGCCAGGATCGGGTCCTCGCCGCGGTAGACGAAGGAGCGCGCGATGGTCTCGCGGCCGATTTCTGCGAGCTGGTCTTCAGACCCAGTCGGCGCCGCCAGAGTCACGCGGTAGAGCCAGCGCGGGCCCTCCACACCGATGATGCGGATGACGCCGTTTGTGCCGGTGCCCACGATCTCCTGGCCCCACGGGCCCTGCTGGATCTCCACCGGCATGCCTTCGGCGCGCATGCCCTCAATGATCTCCTGCGAGGATTCCTCCCACAGGCCGCCGGTGCGCGGCGCGGCGAATGCCACCGGGGTAATGCGACCGTAGCGGGTGACTACGTGGACCATCTTGGGGCCCTGTTCACCCATCTCCACCTGCACCTGGGATTCCTTCGGCAGCGGGACGCGGATGGAACCGAGGTTCAGGGTGACGTTGGAAAAATCCGAGAAGTCGAAGTCCTCGATGTCCACGTTGTCGCCGTCGAACGGGCCGGTGGAGCCGCCGACCGGGTCGTAGTCCGTCAGCGCCTCCACACCAGCTGCGGCGGAAGCGACAGGTGCGGACGCGGGGGCAGCTTCCTGCTTTTCAACGGGCGAAGCTTCCTCAGCAGCCTCGATCTTCGGCGCTGCCTCAGGCTCGGCCGCGGGCTGGTCCTGCTCGGCCGCGGGCTGGTCCTGCTTCGGCTCGAGCGGCGAGGACTCTACAGGATTCTCCTGCTTCTGCTTCTTCTTTTTCTTGCCAAACGGCCAAAATGCCATCGGTGGTCACTCCCTAAATTGGTGGTCGCAGATGAGTGTAATTCTTGTGTTTGCGGTTACTGACTGTAGCCCGTGCTAGTGCGTGCCGGTCGAGCCGTACCCGCCCGCGCCGCGCTGTGTTTCGTCCAGCGCCTCAACCTCGGTGAAATCCACCAATTCCACGCGCTGAATCACCAGCTGCGCGATCCGCATGCCGCGGGTGATCTCGATCGGCAGGGATCGGTCGGTGTTGAGCAGGCAGACCTTCAACTCTCCGCGGTAGCCCGCGTCGATCGTGCCGGGCGTGTTGACGATGCTCAACCCGTGCTTGGCGGCCATGCCGGAGCGCGGGTGGATCAGGCCGACCGTGCCTACCGGCAGCGCGATTGCCACACCGGTGGCCACCAGCGCCCGCTCCCCCGGCTGCAACACCAGATCTTCTGTGGAATACAGGTCCGCGCCGGCGTCCTCCGGATGTGCCCGCATCGGCATTGGCAGCTCCGGATCAAGGCGCTTGACTGGAATCGGCGGGAGCGGATCGCCACCGTAGGTGCTGTACGTGCTGTTTTGGTTCTCCACCCGCCCCACACTACGTCAGTGCCGCTCCGGCAGCGCTACTTCGTCGGGGCACTGCGCCGGGCTCCCCCGTTGCTGCCGCGCAAGTATGTCCCTGCGTTTGCCCCGCCTATTGTGGAATGCGTGAGTGAGACCGCTTCGACCCCTTCAAACCCCGGCTCCGAGAATGCAGCACCGGCTGCGACGGCACCTCAGGCAAAGGTGTTGTACACGGAGCGCCAGTGGGTGCCTTGGTATTGGTGGGCTGCCCTCGCCGGGCTCGCTCTGCTGCTCGCCGGGCAGTTGGGCCTCAACCGCAACGTGTGGTGGTTCGCAGTTCCGCTAGTGCTGTTCACTGCCCTATTCGCGTGGTTTTTGTTCTGGTTGTCGCGCACCACAGTCTCCGTTGAGCAGGATCCGGACGGCACGCGCTGGCTGCTCGTAGACGACGCGAACCTGCCCAGCACAGTAGTTTCACGCTCGATGGTGGTGCCGGGTTCCGCCCGCCAGAATGCGTTGGGGCGCCAGCTGGATCCGGCGGCGTATTTGGTCTCGCGCCCCTGGGTCAGCGAACACGTGCTGATCGTCTTGGACGACCCGGAGGACCCCACCCCGTACTGGCTGGTCTCCTCGAAGAACCCCGAAGCGGTGCTGGCGGCCTTCGCGCCAGGCACTACCGCCGGGTAGCCCGGAGCGTCACAGCAGACAACAAAGGGCGGCGCCATCTGTCGGGATGGGACCGCCCTTTAGCCGTCGATAAGCAGATGCTTACTCGCAGTCGAGGCAGATCTTGGAACCGTCTCCCTCGGTGTAGGCGAGGCGCTTGTTCTTCTGCACGAGGAAGCAGGACGCGCAGGTGAACTCGTCGTCCTGGCGCGGCTTGACCTCGACGTTGAGTTCTTCGCCGGAGAGGTCCTGGGTCGGAGGCTCCACCGGTTCCACGATCTCGCCATCGTCGTCCATGCTGCTGCCAGCTACTTCAGCAGCCTTGAGACCTTCCAAGGAGTCGGTCTCAATCTCGTCGTCCATGCGGCGGCGAGGCGCGTCGTAATCGGTGGCCATGGTGTGTGTCCTCCAGCTCAGCGTGGTCGCCCCGGGAGGGGCCTGAATGTCGTTATTTGAGCGGAATACTAGGTCAAACACATAGCCCTGTCATCTTTCCTGCTCAGAAGCAGAAAACTTCAGTCGCGATGCGCAGTAGCAAGGCGGAACTGCCGTGACGTTTGTACACTTCACTGCATGACAGAACAGGCTCGAGGTTTCGGCGTTGATGTGGGCGGCTCCGGCGTGAAGGGGGCCGTAGTGGATCTGCGCACCGGCGAATTCGTGAGCGAACGCGTGAAGATTGCTACGCCGCAGCCGGCAACGCCGGAAGCGGTGGCCGAAGTGGTCGCGCAAATTGTCCGGCAGTGCGATTGGGACGGCCCCGTCGGGGTCACCCTCCCCTCCGTGGTGACCCAGCAGGTCGCGCGCACCGCTGCCAACATCGATGAATCGTGGGTGGGCACCAATGTGCACGACCTGTTCACCCAAGCGCTGGGCCGCGATGCCGTCTCTGTGCTCAACGACGCGGACGCGGCCGGCATCGCCGAGGTGGCCTTCGGCGATGAGGCCGCCCGCAAGGGGGCAGTCATCTTCCTCACCTTCGGCACCGGCATCGGGTCGGCGTTTCTCATGGACGGCACGGTGTTCCCCAACACCGAACTCGGGCACATGCTTATCGACGGCACCGAGGCAGAGCACCTCGCCTCCTCCGCGGCAAAAGACCGGGAGGAGTTGAGCTACAAGAAGTGGGCCAAACGTGTGGATAAGGTGCTCCACGAGTACGACCGGTTGTTCAACCCGGCCGCGTTCATCGTCGGCGGCGGGATTTCCCGCCATTCCGAAAAGTGGGTCCCATTGCTCACGGTGGACACCCCGGTTGTTCCAGCAGCGTTGCGCAACCGTGCAGGAATCGTGGGGGCAGCGATGGCCGCCCAGAACCATGTCGCACCGTAGACCAGCCTGAAGGTTGTTGTACGGTGGTTGCCGTTAAACGGTCAGTCCGCGGGGGAAGGAATACTCCGCTCGGACGACTGTTAATATTGGCGTTCTGAAAATTTCGGGACGCATACGTACCCTGGATTGCCAGTGGTAAGGTCCGATTGACTCGAAAGGGCGTACGTGGTAGCCAGCCAAGCTTCAAGCAACAGTGCCGACGACGTGACTGCGGTTTCGTCCGACGGCGGCGCAGGCAGCGTTGCCAAGTCCAGCGCGAAAAAGACAGCCAAGAAAGCTGCGAAGAAAACCGCGAAGAAGACCGCCAAAAAGACGGTGAAGAAGGCAGCTAAGAAGACTGCGAAGAAGACCGCAAAAAAGTCTGCCAAGAAAACTGCCAAGAAGACGACGGCGAAGAAAGCCACAGCAAAGAAGGCGACCAAGGCCGCGAAAAGCGCCGCGGGCGATGCCGACGAGCTGGACGACGAGCTTCAGTCCGTCACCGGCGGCGCGGACGAATTGGACGATCAGGATTCCGACCGCGATGACGCGGATTACGATGCGGAGATCGGCGACGATGACGATGCCTTCGACGAGGATATCGACGGTGCTCTCGGCGACGACAGCGAGGATGACGACGACCTCGCCGAAGACGGCGACGATGATGAGGACGAAGAAGACGAGGACGAGGGCTCCTCTGTCTGGGACATCGAGGAATCTGCCGCGCTGCGCCAGGCGCGCAAGGATGCGCAGCTGACCGCCTCGGCAGACTCGGTGCGCGCCTACCTCAAGCAGATCGGCAAGGTTGCCCTGCTCGATGCTGAGCAGGAGGTGTCCCTGGCCAAGCGCATCGAGGCTGGGCTGTACGCGCAGTACCGCCTCGACGAGATGGCGCGCGCCGCCGCGGAGGGCGACAAGGACGCCAAGCTCACCCCGGCGGTGAAGCGCGATCTGCGCGCAGTGGCGCGCGACGGCCGGAAGGCGAAGAACCACCTGCTGGAGGCGAACCTTCGTCTGGTGGTCTCCCTTGCGAAGCGCTACACCGGCCGCGGCATGGCTTTCTTGGACCTGATCCAGGAGGGCAACCTGGGTCTGATCCGTGCCGTGGAGAAGTTCGACTACTCCAAGGGCTACAAGTTCTCCACCTACGCCACCTGGTGGATCCGCCAGGCCATCACCCGTGCGATGGCGGACCAGGCGCGCACCATCCGTATCCCGGTGCACATGGTCGAGGTCATCAACAAGCTCGGCCGTATCCAGCGCGAGCTGCTGCAGGACCTCGGCCGCGAGCCGACGCCGCTCGAGCTGGCGAAGGAAATGGATATCACCGAGGAGAAGGTCCTCGAGATCCAGCAGTACGCCCGCGAGCCGATCTCCCTCGACCAGACCATCGGCGATGAGGGCGACAGCCAGCTCGGCGACTTCATCGAGGACTCCGAGGCTGTCGTGGCTGTGGACGCGGTGTCCTTCACCCTGCTGCAGGACCAGCTGCAGGACGTCCTGCACACCCTGTCCGAGCGCGAGGCCGGCGTTGTGCGCCTGCGCTTCGGGCTTACCGACGGCATGCCGCGCACCCTCGACGAGATCGGCCAGGTCTACGGTGTGACGCGCGAGCGCATCCGCCAGATCGAGTCCAAGACGATGTCGAAGCTGCGCCACCCGTCCCGTTCGCAGGTGCTGCGCGACTACCTGGACTAACAGCCTGGTTTAGGCCCGAAACGCGTAAACGCCCCGGCCGCTCGTGGCCGGGGCGTTAGCCGTCGAAAAGCAAAGTGCCTAGTTGTTCAAGCTCTTTTCAACCTCGTCCTCGATGCAGGACTGGTACTGCTCGTTATCGCCCTGGAACTGCTCGCACGCCTCCATGACTCCGTCGTCCAAGAGCTGCTTCGCCACAGAGATGCCGAAGATGAGCATCAGTGCCGACAGGATGGTGGCGATGGCGCCCATGACGATGCCGGAGATCGCCATGCCCTTGCGGGAGCCCGGGCCGACGATGGAGTTGGCCTTCTTCACGCCGACGATGCCCAGGATCAGCGCGATCACGCCGAGCACGAGGCCCGGCAAGAGGAACAGCAGGCCCAGCAAGGACAGGATGCCCAGGATCATCGCTGCGAGGGCGACACCGTTGTTCTGCTGGGGCGGTGCTGCCTCGTAGCCGTACGACGTCGGCGGCTGGTTGTAGTTGCTGCCGGCCATGCCGTAACCGGCGTGGCCAGGCTCGCCGCGGGTGTAGTCCGGCTGCAGCTGCTCGGGGGCGGTGTAGTCGCCATAGTTGGAAACGCCCTCCGGGTGGCCGCCAGCAGGGTTGGTGCCGTACTGGCCGCCACCGTAGGGGTTTTCACCGTACGGGTTCTGGCCGTTCGGATTTTGACCGTTCGGGTTCTGGCCGTTGTAAGGGGTGCTCATCACAATTCCTTTCGTTTCATTGCGGTGCACGCCACCCTACCGGTGGGGCTACCAGTCTCGCAGGAAGGCGATGCGCTCGCGCAGCTGCTCGGCGTTGCACAGCGCGGTGGGCGGCCCGCCGCAGGCTTTGCGCACCTCCGTGTGGATCGCGCCGTGGGGCCGGCCGGTCTTCCCGGCGGCGATGGCCACACGGGCGTTGAGCTCCTTGCGCAGCGCGGGGATTTCGTCCGCGGCGGTTGTGGCGTTAGAGGCAGCTGCCGCTTCCTCTGCCGGGACGGGCTTCTTCACCGGCTCGCCAAGCACCTCCGCACGCTCGCGGGCCTTGCGCTCCTCTGCCCTGCGCGCCCGCTCCTCGGCGTCGCGGGCATCCAGTTGGTCGCTTTGCCGCTTGGCCAACAACGTTCGCACCTGGTCGGCGTCGAGCAGGCCGGGCAGGCCGAGGAAGTCCTGCTCTTCGGCGGAGCCTGCTTGGGTGGGCGTGCCGTAAGTCGAGCCGTCGAAAATCAGCGAGTCCAGCTCGGCGGACGCGCCGATGGATTCGTAGGACGGCATGTCGTCCGGCTCGGTCTGCGTGCGGTTTGCTTGATCCAGCAGCTCGTCGGACCAGCCGGATTCTCGGTGAGGTTTACCCAGCACGTGGTCGCGCGAGACCTCCATCTCCTCCGCCAGTCGCAGCAGCACCGGCACGGAGGGCAGAAACACGGAGGCGGACTCGCCCGGCATGCGGGAGCGCACGAAACGGCCGATCGCCTGCGCGAAAAACAGCGGGGTGGACGCTGAGGTGGCGTAGACGCCAACTGACAGGCGCGGCACGTCCACGCCCTCGGAGACCATGCGCACCGCAACCATCCACTCGTCGCGGGAGGCGGAGAACTCGTCAATGCGGTCGGAAGCGCCCGGCTCGTCGGACAGCACCACGGTGACCGGGGTGTTGGACAGTGACTCCAGGATTTTCGCGTAGGCGCGGGCGGTGGTCTTGTTCGTGGCAATGACCAACCCGCCGGCGTCCGGCATGTTCGCGCGGATCTTCATCAACCTGGTGTGCGCGGCGGAAAGCACCGCGGCGATCCAATCGCCCTTCGGGTCCAACGCGGTGCGCCAGGCGCGGGTGGTTTGCTCGGCGTTGAGCGGCTCGCCAAGGCGGGCGGAATACTCCTCGCCCGCCGAGTCCTTCCATTGCGCCTCACCCGAGTACGCGAGGAAGACCACGGGGCGCACCACGCCGTCGGCAAGCGCATGCGAGTAGCCGTAGGTGTAATCGGCCTCCGAGACCAAGTGCCCTTCGCCGTCTTCGACGTAGCGCACGAACGGGATCTGCGAGTCGTCGGAACGAAACGGTGTGCCGGTCAGCGCAAGTCGGTGCTCCACATCGTTGTACGCCTCGTAGACGCCGTCGCCCCAACTCTTGGAATCGCCGGCGTGGTGGATCTCGTCCAAGATCACCAGCGTGCGGCGGGCAGAAGCCACAGCGTGGTGCTTGAAGGGGTGCATGCCCACCTGCGCGTAGGTGACCACGATGCCGTCGTAGGAGGCGTTGACCGCGGACGAGTTGGTGAAGTTCGGGTCCAACGACAGCCCGAAGCGCTTCGCCGCGTCGGACCACTGGTGCTTCAGGTGCTCCGTGGGCACCACCACGATGATACGCTGGACAGTCTTGTCCTCTTTCAGGCGAGAGGCCAGAGTGAGCGCGAAGGTGGTTTTGCCCGCGCCAGGGGTTGCCACGGCCATGAAGTCGCGCGGCTTGTCGCGGAGAAACGAATCAAGGGCCTCCTGCTGCCATTTGCGCAGCTGGGGCCCAGAAGTCGCGGCGGTCACTTGCGGCGCAGCCCCTTGTAGATCCGCTCGCAGTCAGGGCAAACCGGGGACCCGGGCTTGGCCTGCTTTTTCACCGGGAAGGTCTCGCCGCACAGCGCCACCACCATTTTTCCGGAGATGGCGGAATCGACGATCTGGTCCTTCTTCACGTAGTGGAAGAACTTGGGGGTGCCGTCGTCCGTGGTCGACGAGGTGTCTTCCCTGAGGTCCGGGCGCTCGAGCGTCTTCGTCGTCGTATTCACGGCAACCATCATGCCCCAATTTGGGCGAGAGGTTAAGCCGGAGGGCTAACCTCAGAGTTCATGAGCGCCAACGACCACACATCCACCGGGCGCGCCTCCCGCCACTCACGCCGGGGCAGGAGATCCCGCGCGCTGATCACGGACGCTTCCTACACCCCGGAGCAAAACAGGCAGTCGCGCGAGAAGCAGTACGCCGTCTTGCAGGGGTTGCGCCTGCCGTTCATCGTCGCGGCGGTGGCCGCGGCGTGGGCGAACTGGTGGGTGCTCGCCGGCATTTTGTTCGTGGTGTCTGTCCCGCTGCCGTGGATCGCCGTCGTGCGCGGCAACGCGCAGGGCGAGGTCCGGGATACCCGTCAGAAGAATGTGTACAAGCCGGCGGTGGCGCGCCAGGAGCAGCAGATGCTGGCGCAGCAGCAACGCACGGCGCTGGATTCGGCGGAGAAGGACCGGTCTAGCTCCCCCGCTATCATCGACCACGACGAATAGCCCCCTCGCACCGCAGGAGTTTTTGCGTGACTGCCCCAGATGATCTCTCCCCTCACCTTCCCGCAGTTGCCCAGGCGCTTGCCGCAGAACTCGACGCGGCGGGTTTCAGCGCCGACGGCGTCGCGGCCCACCTCGGCCCGGAGGCGACCGAGGCGCTCTACCGCCGTGAGCCGGGTGTCGTTCTGGCGGCGTGTTCCGACGACGCGCGCTCGTCGCGCCTGATCCGGTTCTTCCTGCTGCGCCGCCCCGCCACAGCGGAGGCGTTGAGCGACATGCTCACCCCGAAACTTGCGCTTTCGCTTATCGACGACCACCTGGTCCTGCCCGTCGCCGACTCGTCCACGTACCGCATCGCCGTTGACGTGCGCCCCCACGTGGTGGCCGGCAAGCCGAGGCTGGTGCTCTCCGACCTCGACGCGTCCATGACGGACCACGTCCCGGGCCGCGACCACGTCCTCGGCGTCGGCTCGGCGTCGCTGTCGCTGCTGTCCGCGACACCGTGCACTCCGGTGGATTCGGTGCTGGATTTGGGCACCGGCTCCGGCATCCAGGCGCTCGCGCAGGCGGACGCCGCCACGCGCGTGGTGGCCACGGACGTCCACGCCCGCGCGCTGCAGTTCGCCGAGGCGACCATGCGGGCGAACGGGGTGGACAACGTGGAGTTGCGCGAGGGCGCATGGTTCGAGCCGGTGCAAGGCGAGAGATTCGACCGCATCGTGGCCAACCCGCCGTTTGTGGTGGGGCTACCGGAGGTGGGGCATGTCTACCGCGATTCTGGTTTGGACCTCGACGGCGCAACTGAGCTGGTGCTCGGCCAGGCGCCGGAGCACCTCGCCGAGGGCGGCCGCGCGTTCATCCTTGGTTCGTGGGTGCATGTGCTCGACCAGTCCTGGCAGGCCAGGGTCGCGTCCTGGCTGCCGTCCCACGGCGTGAGCGCCTGGGTGCTGCAGCGCGATGTGGTCGATCCCGGCATGTACGTCTCCACGTGGCTGCGCGACGAATCCATCGATCCGCGCTCTGACGAGGGCGTCGCGCGCACCGTGCAGTGGCTGGACCACTTTGCCGACAACGACGTCCACGCAGTGGGCTTCGGCTGGATCCTCCTGGAAGACATCGGCGACGCTCCCAGCGAGATCACCTGCGAGGAACTGTCCCAGCCGTTCACAGACCCGCTCGGCCCGGAAGCGGAAGAGTACTTCACCCGCACCGCCTGGCTGCGCGGCAAGGACCGCGACGACGTCCTCGACGCGAACTATGTGGTCCGGCCGACGGTAGCGCTGGAAGACATCAAGCTCGCCGACACCGAGCTCGGGATGGGGTTCGCCGATGAAACACTGCGCATCACCCGCACCGACGGGCCGCGGTTTTCCCACACCATCGACGCTGGCATCCTCTCGCTGATCTCGGGACTGCACCCGAACGGACTGCCGTTACGGGACGTTGTCAGCCTGTACGCGGCATCGCGCGGGCTGGGGCAACCGGAGGACGTCGACAAACTTGAAGCGGATGCGGCGGGCGCTGTGGTTGACCTTGTGCGCCACGGGCTGATCCTTCCCGCTGAAAATGCGCAATTGACTCACCTTTAAACAGAACGGAGCAGCAATGAAAGCAGTACTCACGCGTGTGACAAGCGCGTCCGTGACCGTGGACGGCGAGACCGTCGGCGCGATCGACTGTCCCGACACCGGCGGGATCCTCGCTCTCGTCGGCGCGGGCCGCGAGGACGCGGACGATGCGTGGGAGACGGTTGCGCGCAAGATCGCGGAACTGCGCATTCTCGACGGCGAACGGTCGGTGGAGGATGCTGACGCTCCGGTGCTGCTGGTCAGCCAGTTCACGTTGATGGGCCGCACGGCGAAAGGACGGCGCCCGTCCTGGAGCGACGCTGCACCTGGCGACGTCGCGGAACCGGTGATCGGCAATATTGCCGAGGCACTGCGCACGCGCGGCATCCACGTCGAGGAAGGCCGATTTGGTGCGCATATGCAGGTCGAAAGCGTCAACGACGGTCCCTTCACCGTGATCGTCGAAGCGTGACCTGAATATATTTCCCGCGGGCGGGAACACTGGGCGACAGCTGAACGTTGCCCATCTAGACTGCCCAGCTGTCCCACCCAGCTTTTCCACCTAGTCCGAGGAGGCGTTGCCACATGACCCAACCGGATCACGCTGCACAGGGAACCAAGGAATCCGAAGAGACCGTCGACCGCGGTAGCCGGAGGAACCAGACAAACGACAACCCTTCTGCGGACCTTGTTCGCGTCTACCTCAACGGCATCGGCAAGACTGCCCTCCTCAACGCTGAGGAGGAGGTCGAACTCGCCCAGCAGATCGAGGTCGGCTTGTACGCGCAGCGCCTTTTGGACGATCCGGAGGTGAAGCTCACCCGCGCGAAGAAGCGCGACCTGAAGATTCTGGCGAAGGAAGGCCGCAAGGCGCGCGCCCACCTGCTGGAAGCCAACCTGCGCCTCGTGGTGTCGCTGGCGAAGCGCTACACCGGCCGCGGCATGCCGCTTCTGGACCTGATCCAGGAAGGCAACCTGGGCCTGATCCGCGCGATGGAGAAGTTCGACTACTCCAAGGGCTTCAAATTCTCCACCTACGCCACGTGGTGGATCCGCCAGGCGATCACGCGAGGCATGGCGGACCAGTCCCGCACGATCCGCCTCCCAGTCCATCTGGTGGAGCAGGTGAACAAGCTGTCCCGCATCCGCCGTGAGATGTACCAGTCCCTGGGCCGCGAGCCCACGAACGAGGAGCTGGCGGAGGAATCCGGCATCGAGGAATCCAAGATTGAGATGCTGCTGCGCCAGTCGCGTGACCCGGTGAGCTTGGACATGCCGGTCGGTGCCGACGAGGAGGCGCCGCTGGGCGACTTCATCGAAGACGCCGAGGCCACCGATGCCGAGGACGCGGTGGTGACCACCCTGCGCCACGACGATATCGAGGACATCATTAACGGCCTCGAGCAGCGCGAGCAGGACGTCATCCGCATGCGCTACGGCTTGACCGACGGCGTGCCGCGCACCCTGGACCAGATCGGCCGCCAGTTCGGCCTGTCGCGCGAGCGCGTCCGCCAGATCGAACGCGAAGTGATGGCGAAGCTGCGCGCCGGCGAGCGTGCCGACCGCCTGCGCGATTACGCGCTCTAAGCTGCCGCAGTCAGCACACGTTTACAGCCCAGCGCCCCGCATGAGGTTCACCGGTACCGCCGCGGGTGCTGGGCTACAGTGTTGCCACATGGTTTTTGGACCCCGAGCCAGCACCGCGATTGGAAGGGAGCATCACAGTGCGTGACCTCGTTGACACCACAGAGATGTATCTGCGCACCGTCTACGAACTGGAAGAGGAAGGCATTACGCCGCTGCGCGCGCGAATCGCGGAACGCCTCGAGCAATCCGGCCCCACCGTCTCGCAGACGGTGGCTCGCATGGAGCGCGACGGACTGATCGTGGTCGAGCACGACCGCTCCCTGTCGCTGACCGATGAGGGGCGCCGGCGCGCCACCGCCGTGATGCGCAAGCACCGTCTTGCAGAGCGCCTGCTTACGGACGTGCTGAAGCTGGACCTCGCCCAGGTCCACGAGGAGGCGTGCCGGTGGGAGCACGTCATGAGCGAAGATGTGGAGCGCCGCGTCGTCGCGGTGCTGGACAACGCGGACCGCTCCCCCTTCGGCAACCCAATCCCCGCACTCGACGAGCTCGGCGCAGCCGCCAGCACCGCCGACCAAGCGGGCACCCGCGCCAGCGACCTCCGGCTCAAGGAACCTGTGCGCGCAAAGGTGGTGCAGATCAGCGAGATCCTGCAGGACGGCGCACTGCCAAGGGCCGCCGGCCAATTGGTGGGCCAGACGGTGGAACTGCAGCCGCTGGAAGACGGCGCACTGGAGGTGTCCACAGATAAGGGTGAGACTTTCGTTCTCACCGCGGATGTCTCGCACGCCCTGCGCGTGGAGCGCGAAGACTAGCCAGCACGGAAAGGACTGCCATGAAGCTTGTTGTCACCGGCGGCGCCGGCTACGTGGGCAGCGTATGCGCTGCCACCCTGCTCGAAGCGGGACACGAAGTGATCGTCGTGGACGATCTGTCCACCGGCAACCGTTACGCCGTTCCGGAAGGCGCCACGTTTGTCGAAGGTGAGATCCGCGACGTCATCGACGATGTGCTCGCCGCAGACGGCGCCGCACCGGTGGACGGCGTGCTGCATTTTGCGGCGAGGTCCCTTGTCGGCGAGTCCATGGAGGACCCCGCCAAGTACTGGCACGGCAACCTCGACGTTTCGCTGGCTCTGCTCGATGCGATGCGCCGCCACGGTGCGAATTCGCTGGTCTTTTCCTCCACTGCCGCCACCTACGGAGAACCTGACGTGGTGCCGATTACGGAGGACGCTCCCACCCGGCCGACCAACCCGTACGGCGCGACGAAGTTGGCCATCGATGACGCCATCACCTCTTACTGCAACGCCTACGGCCTTGGCGCAACCAGCCTGCGCTACTTCAACGTCGCCGGCGCGTACAACGGCATCGGCGAAAACCACATCACGGAGACGCACCTGATCCCCATCGTGCTGCAGGTGGCAATGGGCTACCGCGACAAGATCATGATGTACGGCGACGACTGGCCCACGAAGGATGGCACGTGCGTGCGCGATTACATCCATATCCGGGACCTCGCAGACGCGCACGTGCTCGCGCTTGAAGCCAACTCCCCCGGCACGCACCAGATCTACAACTTGGGCTCCGGCGACGGGTACTCCGTTCGCGAGGTGGTCGAGGTTTGCCGCGAGGTCACCGGCCACCCAATCCCGGCGGAGGTGGCGCCGCGCCGTGCAGGCGACCCGGCGACGCTGATCGCGTCCTCGGAGAAGATCCGCGACGCCCTCGGATGGAACCCGACGCGGACGCAGCTGCGCACCATCGTCGAAGACGCCTGGGAGTTCACCCGCCAGCTCGGGGACCGGTCGCATTCCGCACGCTAGACGCGCATTACCCCTCGAGCTCGCTCCAGGTGTCCAGGCACCCCTGGCGACACAGCTCGAGTAGTGAATGGCCCTGCCCGATGTCCAACACGCCGCCCAACAACGCGGTCAAGTTGTGCCCCAGCAGCTCCCCCTCTGCACACTCCAGCGCCGCGCTGGCCCAACCGATGAGTCCCTGCGACAAGGCGATCATGGCCCACAGGCACAGCGCGTTCGCCCTGATTTCCCCGCGGAAATTGCGCGCGATGGTCAACAGCACCGCTCCGGCCGCCCGCGGGCGTTCCAACGCGTCGAGAATGAGGAAGTCGCGCAATCTACTTCCAGACAGCATGGCGGCGAACAGCTCGACGTCGTCCAGGCTGGTAAACACGTCGTCGATAATGAGGCTGCCGTCGATGTCGATCAGCCCCGCGTTCGGCGCGGCGGCGTAGACGCTACATGCTCTTTTGATCTGGACCCGCGCGGCTTTCGGAGCCATCTTCACCAGTTGGAACAATTCAACGCCGCGCGTGTACGCGGCGGGCGCGAGAGCCTCCCCTGTCTCCACATCAGGCTCGAAGACCGGGGCAAAGTGGGAGAACACTTCGCCCTTGTGCAGCTCCGGCAGCACTCCGTGGTCGATCAACGGGCGCATCGGTTCTGCCGCTGCCACCGAGGTCACCGTGCCTTGCTCGTAGCCCGCGCTCCATTCCCAGACTGCACTGGCGGTGTCCGGGTCGGGTCCGAACACCAACTGGTAGTGCGTGCCGTCGGCGATTTCGGAGACGATCCAGCAGGCCTCGACGATCTCGCCGAATGCGTCCGCCGCCATTCGCAACCCTTCCGCAGCCACCGCAACCATTTGGGACCCCGGCACCCGCGTGACAATTACGGCAAAGGTGGCCACATGTCGGGCGAGAGGGATGCGTTGCAGCGCGCGTTGAATACTCTCGGTGCTTCCCACATCGGCGTCGAGGTAGGCCCCGATTTCCAAGGTCGGAGAAGCTCCCGGTGGGCTGTACGCGTTGATGAGCACCACTGCCTCGTTTGGGAAGTAGCCGAGCGCGGCCGGGATGGAGGCGATGAGTTGTGCCGGCGAGCGGAGCAACTGCGCGCTCGGGTACGGCGAGATCGGGCTGGTCGGATGGTTTGTTTCGTGCGGTTGTGGCTGAATATCCATAACTGTTAGACGCTCGAAGGGGCGCACCGGTTCCATGCGGGAGCGAAGTTTTCTTCACACCTCTTCGTACGCAACCCTTAAGGCCGTGGGTGCCAACTTCCGGTTGCGGGTCGGGCACAATGGAATACTCCGCGACGCCAACCGTTGTGTGGGTGGAGCACGAAAGCCGGGAAGGCGAGCAATTTCAGGAGGCCGAAGACCATGACGCAGGAACGTCGTATGTACGAACTTGAGTACCCCGCGCCGCAGGTGAGCGGGGAGGCAAACAACGGCCCTGCCCTTATTGTCGCGATGCACGGCTACGCCGATGCGGGCCACGCCATCGAGTCCGCGGCCGACCACTTGAAGGCCGCGCTGGAGTCGCGCACAGTGGCGACGTTTAGCAACGACGAGCTGATCGATTACCGCTCCCGCCGGCCGACGGTGACGTTGTCGCACGCCGAAATCACCGATGTTGCGGACCTGCAACTAGATATGCGCGTCGTTCGCGACGAGAAGGGCCAGTCCTTCCTGTTGCTCTCCGGCCCGGAGCCGGACCTGCGCTGGGAGGCTTTTAGTAGTGCGGTGGCGGATCTCGCGGACCGGTTTGGCGTAAGCAAGACCATCTGCCTTTATGCGGCTCCGATGGGTGCTCCGCACACCCGCCCGCTGGTGGTTTCCGCCCACGGCAACGACCGCGAGTTGGTCGGCTCCATGTTCACATTCGACGGCATGGTCAGCGTGCCTGGTTCCGCTTCGGTCTTTATCGAGCGGGAACTGCACAAGCGCGGCCGCCCGGTCGCCGGCTACACCGCGCACGTGCCGCACTACGTGGCCGCTTCGCCGTACCCTCACGCAACGTTCCAGCTGCTGCAGTCCGTCGAGGATTCCACGAACCTGCAGTTCCCCCTGCGTTCCCTGGAGGCGGATATGCGCCGGGTGTCGCAGCAGCTGGCGGAGCAGACGCATAACTCGGACGAGATCACGAACGTGGTGCAGGCCCTGGAGGAGCACTACGACCGCGAGATGCAGGAGTACCGCGACCGCCACCCGCAGGCGATGATGCCGGGCGAGGCACAGATGCCTAGCGGCGAGGAGATCAGCGAGGCATTCGAGAACTACCTCACCGCCATCGAGGACCGGGACCGCAACGAGCAGCGCAGCCTCCCCCACAGCGAGGAGACGGATCAGCGCCTGCGCGACCATTTCTTCATCGATCCTTCGGCTCCCGAGCGTTCGCTTGACGACGACCAAGGGGATTCCGACGGGGACGGCTACGGCGACGACCCCCGTTAGCGTGTCGGCCGGTCGGCTACGGTGAATGCTGTGATGCTGACCGATTTGCTTGAAGACATTGCGCAGGCCCCCGAATCGCTGTTCGAGGACGCCGTGTGGGACTCGTTCAATTCGTGGACGACATCCCGCGGCATCTCGCTGTATCCGGCGCAGGAGGAGGCGTCGCTCGCGCTGCTTGCGGGCGACAACGTCATCTTGGCCACCCCGACCGGCTCGGGGAAGTCGATGGTAGCCAACGCCGCGCACTTCATCGCGATGGCGCGCGGCCAGCGCACGTTTTACACCGCGCCGATTAAAGCGCTGGTGAGCGAGAAGTTTTTCGCGCTGTGCGAGATTTTCGGCGCGGAGAACGTCGGCATGATGACGGGCGACGCGTCCGTGAATTCGAACGCTCCGATCATCGCTGCCACCGCCGAGATCGTGGCCAACATCGCGCTGCGCGAAGGCAAGGACGCCCGGATCGACCAGGTGGTGATGGACGAGTTCCACTACTACTCGGAGCCGGAGCGCGGCTGGGCGTGGCAAGTACCGCTGCTGGAGCTGCCGAAGGCGCAGTTCCTTCTCATGTCCGCCACGTTGGGCGACACCGCCTGGCTGGAGAAGGACCTCACTGAGCGCACGGGCCGCAAGACCACGTACGTCGGCGGCGCGGAGCGCCCGGTGCCTTTGGACTTCCACTACGTGTTCTCCCCGGTGCACGAGACCATCGAGGGGCTGCTCGAAGACAACAAGGCGCCAATTTACGTGGTGCACTTTTCCCAGCGCGAGGCCACGGAGCGGGCGCAGGCGCTGACGAGCATGAACATCATCACGCCTGAGGAGAAGCAGCGCATCGCGGACGAGATCGGGGACTTCCGCTTTACGACGACCTTCGGCAAAACCCTGTCCAAACTGGTGCGCCGCGGCATCGGTGTGCACCACGCGGGCATGCTGCCGAAGTACCGCCGTCTGGTGGAGCGGCTCTCCCAGACCGGACTGCTAAAAGTCATCTGCGGCACCGACACCCTGGGCGTAGGCATTAACGTGCCGATCCGCACGGTGCTGATCACCGGCCTGGCCAAGTTCGACGGCACCCGCCAGCGCATCTTGAAGTCCCGCGAGTTCCACCAGATCGCCGGGCGTGCCGGACGTGCGGGCTACGACACCGAGGGCACAGTCGTGGTCGAGGCCCCGGAGCACGAGATCGAGAACGTGAAGCTGCGTCGCAAGGCAGGCGACGACCCGAAGAAGCTGAAGAAGATCCGCAAAAAGGCGGCACGCGACGGCGAGGTCAGCTGGTCCGAGAACACCTTCGAGCGTCTTAAGGTGGCCGAGCCGGAGGAGCTGACCAGCCAGTTCAAGGTGTCTAACTCGATGCTGCTCAATGTCGTCGCCCGCCCAGGCGACGGTTACGAGCACATGCGCCATCTGCTGCGCACGAACCACGACCCGCGGGCGAAACAGAACCGCGACATCATCCAGGCGGTCAACCTGTTCCGCGGGCTGATCAACGCCGGGGTCGTCGAGCGCACGCCGGATTCTCCCGCGTACCGGCCGTACACCCTGACCCAGGAGCTGGACCGCGATTTCGCGCTGAACCAGCCGCTGTCCCCTTTCGCGCTGGCGTTTCTCACGTTGCTGGACCCGGAGTCGGAGACCTACACGCTGGACGTGATTTCCGCGTTCGAGGCCATTTTGGACGACCCGCGCCAGCTGCTGCAGGCCCAGCAAACCGCCGCCCGCGGCGAGGAGATCGCTGCGCTGAAGGCGGAGGGGGTGGACTACACCGAGCGCATGGCGATCATCGAGGACGTGACCTACCCCAAACCGCTCGCCGACGAGCTGGACGAGGCTTTCGACACGTTTACCCAGGGCAACCCCTGGGCGAAGGAGTTCGAACTGTCGCCGAAGTCCGTGGTGCGCGACATGATCGAACACGCGATGACGTTCTCGGACCTCATTGCCACCTATGGGCTGGCCCGCTCCGAGGGTGTGGTGCTGCGCTACCTCACCGACGCGTGGCGCACCCTGTCCTACTCCATCCCGGACGCGTACATGAACGAGGAGCTGGAGGACATCGTCGTCTGGCTCGGCGAGTTGATCCGGCAGGTGGATTCTTCGCTCATCGACGAGTGGGCACACATGACTGGGGACGACCAGCCGGTGAGCCAGGACACCATCGACCGCGAGCTCGCCTTCGGCGTGGAGGACCCCACGGCGCTTACTGCGAACCGCCGTGCCTTCACCATCATGGTGCGCAACTACTTCTTCCGCCTAGTGGAGCTGTTCGCCTACGAGAAGGAGGACCAGCTAGCGGAGATGCTGGACTACCTGGAACCGGATGCGCGTGTGGACTGGCCGGCGGCGATGGACGACTACTTCGACGAGTACGCCGATGTGGACTTGGGCCCCGACGCGCGCGGGCCGGAGTTTTTCCGCCTTGCGGACACCACGGGCCGGTTCTGGGAGGTCTCGCAGATCATCAAGGACCCGGAGGGCGACAACGCCTTCCAGTTACACGGCACTGTCGATCTGGATGCCTCCGATGAGGCCGGTGAAGTGCGGCTTTCCGCCTTGGTGGTCAAAGGGGGGTAACCGAAGGGACGTCGATAGGCGAAATGCGGGGCGGCGACGGATGCGCTGCGGTACATTGCCCTCAACACAATCGATTTTATTTGTGAGGAGGACCATAAATGACCCGCACGATCGTCGTGGGCGCCGGCATGACCGGCCTTTCCACCGCGTGGCATCTTCAGGAGTACGGCCATGAGGTGGAGGTGCTCGAGCGCATCGACGTCGCCGCCGGTTCGTCTTGGGGCAACGCCGGCTGGCTGGCGCCGGGCAAGACCATTCCCCTGTCGAACTCGAGCCTGTGGGCGTACGGTCCGACCGCACTGTTTGATAAGCACGCCGCGCTCGATGTGCCGGTGCGCATCGACCCGAAGCTGTGGCGTTTCTGCGCCAACTTCATGGCGCACGCCACCGGCCGCGCCTGGGACAAGACGATGGCGGGCCTGACCAAGGCCGATCTCGGCGCGCTCGCGGCCTTCGACGAGCTCGAGGCCGGCGGCGTGAAGGCGACCACCCACGAAGGCCCGTTCATCATCGGTTTCGAAAACGAGAAGAAGGCCAGCGGCTTCCTCAAGGAGGTCGAGGGCGCCCAGCGCCACGGCCAGGAGATCCCGTTCGAGCAGATCACGCTTGACGACGCCCGCACGGACGCCCCGATGCTCACCGACAAGGTGGGTGCGACGTACCGCATGGGCGGCCAGCGCTTCATCGAGCCGGGCCCGTACTGCCAGGCAATCGCGAACTCCATCGTGGAGCGCGGCGGCAAGGTCACCACCGGCGTGGAGGTCGTGGAGGTCAGCTCCACCCGCAAGCCGGCCGTGAAGCTGGCCACCGGCGAGTGGCTGCACGCTGACAACGTCGTGTTGGCCACCGGCGCGTGGCTGCCGAAACTGGCCAAGGACCTCGGCGTGACCACGCTGATTCAGGCGGGCCGCGGCTACTCCTTCTCCGTGGAGACCGCAGAGCCGGCAACTTGCCCGGTGTACCTTCCGGACCCGAAGATCGCCTGCACCCCGTACCAGGGCCGCTTCCGCATCGCCGGCACGATGGAGTTCCGTGGCCCGGACGAGCCGTTCCAGCCTGGCCGAATCGCGTCCATGATCCACACCACCAAGCCGTTCTTCCGTGGCATCGATTGGGAGGACCGCCAAGACGAGTGGGTCGGCTCCCGCCCGGTGACCCCGGACGGCCTGCCGCTGGTGGGCGCGACCAAGGTACCGAACGTGTACACCAACGGCGGCCACGGCATGTGGGGCATCATCCTCGGCCCGCTGTCCGGCAAGATGCTGGCCAAGCAGATCGAGACCGGCGAGGTGGACGAGACCATCGCGCCGTTCGATCCGCTGCGCGGCCCCTTCGGCGGCCTTTAACCCCGCCTCCCCTAGCCCCGGAAACCGGTGTTTTCCGGGGCTTTTTCATGCCCGCAGAGAATCTTTGACAAATCAGTGGCCTGCGTCGTACATATGCATTAGTTTGAGGGTTGTCACATAGGACTGTTTTAGTGGTAAGGAACACATATGCCGAACTTGCTCACCAACCAGCTTCCGCCCGAGAACACCGCTGACCTCGACAACGTCGTGGAAGCAGCCGTCGCCCGCGCGTACCACTGGATGGGAGCCACCGCCGACGCGGATGCGAATGACGCCCAGACGCAGCAGCTCGCGGAGATGCTTCGCGACGACAAAGGTGTCCGTTTCACCATGGATTTCGTCGACCGCGTGATGCGCCCCGAGGACAACCGTGTGGCTGCAAACGCGCTGCGCGCAATCACCAGGGGCGTCGATGCGTCCTTCCTTGGCCGCATCAATGCCCTGCTCGTCGACGCCGGCGCCTTCGTCGGACCGTTCCTGCCGTTTGTGGTTGTCCCGGCTGCGCGCATGCGCCTGCGCCAGCTGGTCGGCCACCTCGTGCTCGACGCCGAGTCGGACGCGCTGAACAACCTGCTCGACAATGCGGAAAAGCGCGGCGAGCAGCTCAACCTCAACTTGCTGGGCGAGGCCGTGCTCGGCGAGAAGGAGGCGACGGACCGCGCCGAGCGCACCCTCAACCTGATCAAGAACCCGCGGGTGACCTACGTGTCCGTCAAGGCGTCTTCGATGGTCTCCCAGCTCAACCACTGGGACTACGACGAGTGCGTGCGCCTGGTCAAAGACCGCATCCGCCCGCTGTACCGCGCCGCGCGCGACCGCAGCCCCCAGGTGTTCATCAACATGGACATGGAGGAGTACCACGACCTCCATCTCACGCTCGACGTGTTCACCCAGCTGCTCAGCGAGGACGAGTTCAAGGACTACCAGGGCGGCATCGTGCTGCAGGCGTACCTGCCCGACACACTCGGCGCGCTGGAGTACCTCGCAGACTTTGCAAACAGGCGCGTGGCCAACGGCGGCTCCAAGATCAAGATCCGCCTGGTCAAGGGTGCGAACCTCTCCATGGAGCGCCTCCACGCGGAGGTCAAGGGTTGGGCGCAGGCGCCATACCTGACCAAAGACGAAGTGGATGCGAACTACTACCGTCTGCTCGACTTCATCGTCCGCCCCGAGTACGCCGACAGCGTCGCCATCGGCATCGCCTCACACAACCTGTTCACGTCTGCCCTCGCTTACGAGCTCGCGCAGCGCCGCGGAGTCGCCCACATGCTCGATTCCGAGATGCTGCAAGGCATGTCTCCGGCGCAGCAAGAAATCGTGCGCGAAGCCTACGGCCACCAAATCCTCTACACCCCGGTCGTGCGTAAAGAAGACTTCGACGTGGCGGTGAGTTACCTCGTGCGCCGCCTCGAAGAAAACGCCGCACCGCAGAACTTCCTGCATGCCCTATTCGCCCCGAAGACCGCCAAGCGCGACCCGATTAAAGAGCAAGAGAACGTCTTCCGCTGGGCGGTGGACAACCGCTGGGACGTGCACAACGGACCGAACCGGGACCAGGACCGCACCAACGAGGCTGGACGCCAGGTCGCCGCGGATGCCGGCACCACCGGCCGCTTCTTCAACGAGCCGGACACGGACCCGGCGCTCGAAGCCAACCGTGCGTGGGCAATCGAGCACCTGGAAAACCCGCCGGCTGTAGACACCGGAGATGAGATCACGGATCCCTCCGTGATCTCCGACCATATCGCCCGCGCCCAGGAAGCCCAGAAGGCATGGGGCGCACTTTCCGCGCACGAGCGCGCAGACATCCTGGACGCCATCGGCGACGAGATCGCGCGCCGACGCGGCGACTTCGTCGCCGTGGCCGCGCACGAGGCCGGCAAGACGGTGGACCAGTCGGACCCGGAGATCTCCGAGGCGATCGACTTCTGCACCTACTACGCCGACAGCGCCCGCCACCTGGACGAGATCGCCGCGGACTTCGAGCCGAACAGGCTCACCGTGGTCGTCCCACCGTGGAACTTCCCGGTAGCCATCCCCACCGGTGGCGTGGTGGCTGCGCTGGCCGCCGGATCCGCCGTCATTCTCAAGCCGGCTCCGCAGGTGACGCAGTGCGCCAAGCTCATCGCGGATTGCATCCAGACGGTGTTCGCGGATAAGGGCATTAACGCCGACACTGTGCAGTACGTGCGCGCGGACGAGGGTGAGGCGGGCAAGGCGCTGCTTACCGACGATGCCGTGGACGCCATCATCCTCACCGGCGCATCCGAAACAGCGCAGCTGTTCAAGTCCTGGAACCCGAAGCTCAACGTCATGGCGGAGACCTCCGGCAAAAACGCCATTATCATCACCCCGTCCGCCGACCCGGACCTTGCGGTCAACGACCTGTACCTGTCCGCGTTCGGCCACTCAGGCCAGAAGTGCTCCGCGGCCTCGCTGGCCATCCTCGTCGGCTCCGCCGGCGAGTCCGACCGGTTGAAAAACCAGCTGCTCGACGCAGCCTCCACCCTCGTGGTGGGCCCGGGCACCGACCTGTCCACCACCATGAACGGCCTGATCGAAGCCCCAGGCGAAAAGCTGGAGCGCGGCCTGACCACCCTGGAGCCTGGCGAGAAATGGCTGCTGAAACCCCGCAAACTCGACGAGGAGGGCAAGTTCTGGTCCCCCGGCATCCGCGACGGCGTGCAGCCCGGCTCTTGGTACCACCAGAACGAGTGCTTCGGCCCGGTGCTGGGCATCATGCACGCCAAGGACTTGGACGAGGCGATCGAGTGGCAAAACTCCACCGGCTTCGGCCTCACCGCAGGCATCCACACCCTCGACGGCGAGGAAATCACCACGTGGCTCGACCGCGTCGAGGCCGGCAACGTCTACGTCAACCGCGGCATCACCGGCGCGATCGTGCAGCGCCAGCCGTTCGGCGGCTGGAAGAAGTCCTCCGTGGGGCCCGGCGCGAAGGCGGGCGGGCCGAACTACGTTGCGCAGATGGGCACTTGGCGGGAGCGGGCGGAGCTGGCGCCGTCGATAGGTGTAAGTATCTCGGCGAAGGTGCAGGAGCTTCTCGACGCTTTCCGTGCCAACGTCAGCGACGAGGACTTCGGGTGGCTTTCCCGCGCCGCCGAGTACGACCAGCGCGCGTGGGATAGCGAGTTCGGCCGCGGCCACGACCACTCCGGCCTGCGCTCCGAGGCCAACATCTTCCGCTACCGCAGCACCCTCGAGCCGGTCGTGGTCTACGTCGGCGAGGGCTACCAGCTGCGCGAGGTGTACCGCCAGCTACTCGCCGCCGCGATCACCGGAACCGAGGTGTGCGTGGTCGCCCCGGATGCGATTGCGCGTGAGCTCGAGGCAGCCGATGTGGCCGTCGACGCGCACGCCGTCACCGGCACGCCTGACCGCATCCGCGTGGTGGGACGCGCGCCTGAAGAGCTCTACGGCGACGTCGCCACGGCGGTGTTCGACGGGCCCGTGCTCATCGACGGGCGCCGCGAGCTCCTTCCCTACCTGCTAGAGCAGTCCGTCTCCGCGACGCTGCACCGCTTCGGCGTGATCCACGATCCGGCTGGCATCCGGAACTGAGACCCGCGATTCTGTGGCGGGCTCTGAGTTCGAGGAGTTCATCGACCTGGCCGCTGATCCTAAGGATCCGAAGGATCTGTTCTCGCTGACCACCAACGTGCTCAGCCCGCTCTAAACCGGCCCTTCCGGTTTTAGAGTGCGTTGATGTTGTCCAGTAGTTGCCCGGAGTGGAAACCGGAAGAGCCTCTTTAGGCGCCGGCACGCCAGTGTCTAGGGCACATCTGCGCCACGCTCGTCCTTGTCTGGAGTTGGCAAGAAGGCAGTCGCACTCGTGCCTAAGAAAACAAGGACAAAGAGCACCCATAGCCCTGGGGGAAGGTAAGGCAGCAGCGCCCCCGGGTACCCCGAGACTGCGACATGGACGGCGACCGTGTACCAGATGCCCACTAGGAGCGCTGTCAGCATGGCAACACAGTACGGAAAGAGGATTGCCCAGAACTCTGCTCGTTGGATCGCGCCTTGGGTACGGCCCAGAAGACGCAGTGGTGAGAAGAACGCATGCAAATTGGCCCGCTTGCCCATCACAGAGACCGCGAGGACCAGGCAGATCGCCAGCAAAGTGTAGGCCGCGGTGGGGACGAAGCCGGCGGTTCCGTCGCCGTGAGGCCCGTACATGATCTGGCTATCCATATCCACATGCCGTACCCAATCCTGCGCGGACTCCACCCGGAGATGATCCGGTGCGCTAGCCGATTCTGCGACCACGGGAAGCCCCCATTCCGGTTTGACCGGAGACTCGCTAGAAATACCGAAGAACGGGACCATGAAGTCTGGGTAGAAGGGGCTGTGAGCTTTCACCGGCGCCACGGGCGAGAGTAGCTGCCCTATCACGTGGTCATTCGATCCGGCCAGAGAATAGTCAGACGCTTTCTCCATCGGTACGGAGGTCTCCCCCGCGGATTCGAAGTCCGAAGGCTGCCAGTAGACCACCCCACGGCAGTCGTCGCCGATCTCCTCACATACACCGTCTGCTTCCTGCGCTTCCAGTAGGCGAAAATCTTGGCCAACGACGACTGGGACCGGTTGGAAATTCTGGGAGCCTACGTAATTTGCCGCCCATAACGAGGTCTGTGCACCTGTGAAGCCTGCCAGCGGAATGGCTACGAGCGCGGTAGCAAGCCCCACCCTCGAGGTCGTCCCGACGGTTTCGGAGGAGCGGATGCCTAGCGCGGGTGCCGACCATCCGCTCACCTTTTTGATCGCCGCGGCTGCCCAGCGAGCTAGCACCCGGGCGAAGGTGCCGGCAAGTGTGACAGCGAGGAACGGCAAGGTGAAGACGAAAATCAACACGACAGGCCCTGGCGGAGTCGTCACCATGCACCAGATACCCGCGGCAACATTGACCGCTGCGAGCACTAAGCCAACCAGCCCCATCAAGGATTTGGACTTACCTACTGTCGCCGCTCCCTGATCCCCGGTTTTGGCTAGCACCTTGTCGACGTTGAGAATCCCCACGCCGAGGAGGTACAGGGGGACTAAGACCAGCAGTGACGACCAGGCAACGTCAATGGGCGAGCCCCAGTGATCTGGCAGCTGCTTGTTGAGCCCTAGCAGAATCACCTTGAAAAGCGGCGTCGCTAACAACCGTCCCAACACGACCGCCGAAGCGCTTGCCAGAAGCGCCAGGCACGCCCCTTGCAGGAGCAGGTGCCTGGTGAAAAACGCCCTGCCTTTGCCGAGAATCCGCAGCGCTTGCACGGTATTTCGGTGGTCCGCGATAAAATTCTCATGCGCCAACCGGACCCCGGCGTATGCCGGGATGATCGCAATTAGGCTCATATTCGTCACGCCGGCCTTGAAGTCGCTGCTTCCGCCAGTCGAGAATGCGACGTAAAGGATGGTGCCGACGAGCGTGCCTATTACTACCGCAGCCAGTACGATTCCCCCGATGAAGGGGCGCGCCGTCACCGACAGCTCTCTCCGGTAGGCGGCGGTGGGAGTCATGGTCTTCATGAGCTATGCCCCCATCTGCAGCAGCGTTTTTGCCTGCCCGTCGAAAAGCTCACGGTGGGAGCAATAGACCACTATCGCTCCCCGCTTCGCCGACTGGCGCAACAAGTCCTCGACCACGGCGACATTCGCTCCATCAAGCGCGCTGACGGGCTCATCCATGAGCACCAAGTCCGGTTGGGAAGCTAGTGCCTGGGCCACCGCAACGCGCTGGCGTTGACCCCCGGATAGCTCCTCCGGCAGGGCTTCTGCGAAAGGCTGCATGCCCAACGTGCCAAGCAGCTCTTCCCTGCCCTGGGCGTCGAGGCCCCGTCCGGCGACGTGAACTGCCAGCTCGAGGTTCTCCCGGCAGCTGAGGCTAGGCAGGAGGGTCGGTGCCTGTGGTGCGTACCCGACGTGCTTGGCCCGCCACGAGGTTAGCTTCTTGGCCGCGCCCTTTCCGAACCGTTTACCGTCGATGGTTACCCTGCCTTCACTGGGTGAGCGCAGACCGGCTAACAGATCCAGAACCGTGGATTTACCGCTTCCCGATGGGCCCCGGACTTCGTAGATGCCAGGCCGTGACAACGACAGCGCGGCATCCCGCAGAATATATGGCCCATATTTCGAGTATCGAAAAGAGATTTTATTCCAAACTATTGCGACCATCACAGTTCCCATCTTGTTAGAGGGCATACGTTATCCGAGCACCAAGACACTATCGGCAATTGCACGAACACGTTTATCGTGAGTGACAATTACCCAAGTACTGGTGCTGCGATCCACTCCGGACAACTACAGGACAACATCAACGCACTCTAAAACCGGAAGGGTCTCTAAACCGCCCCGCTAAACGACGAAACCTCCGGCAGCCCCCGCTTCGTGCGGGTTCTTGCCGGAGGTCGTGCCGTCGTCAAGCGTAAATGCTTAGCGAGCGTCCTCGATGGTGATTGCCTGGGCCACAGCCTGGACAACGCCAGCGATCTTGACGGCCTCCCAGACCTGCTCCTTGGTCACGCCTTCCTCGCGGACGGTGTTGGCGTGCGCCACGGCGCAGTGCTCGCAGCCGTTGATGGTGGAAACAGCGAGCGACCACAGCTCGAAATCGGCCTTTTCCACGCCCGGCTTCGAGATGATGTTCATGCGCAGGCCGAACTTCACGTTGGCGTAATCGTCGCCGAGCCAGCCCTTGGCGCGGTAGGCGACGTTGTTCATCGCCATGACGGTGGCGACGCCGTACGCGGCATCCGCAGCCTCCTCGGAGAGGTGCTCCTTGGCTTCCTCAGCGATCTCGGCGATGACCTTCGCGTTGCGGGTCGCTGCCGCGGAGGCGAGAAGGGTGCCCCAGAGCTGCTGCTCGCTGAGCTCGGTGGAGCGGGTCAGCGAACCGAGGTTGAGCTTCTGGTCCTTCGCGTACTCGGGCAGTGCGCCGCGCAGGTTCTCAATCGACATCATGTTCTCCTTTGCCGGACGGGTTTAACTGAAAAAGGGTTTACTTCAGGGACTCCTGGACCACGGCCATCTTGTCGATGTTCTTCGTCGGGTCGTTCTTCTGCCAATCGCAGGCGCAGACCTCTTCGGACTGCAGCGCGTCGAGCACACGCAGAACCTCGTCGACGTTGCGACCGACAGCGTCCGGGGTGACGGAGACGAACTGGATGATGCCGTCCGGGTCGATGATGAAGGTTGCGCGGTCGCACACGCCGTCAGCGTTCTCGACGCCGAGCGCGCGGATCAGGTCGTGGCGGACGTCAGCGAACATCGGGAACGGGATGTCCAGCAGGTCCTCGTGGGTCGCACGCCAGTTGAAGTGGGAGTACTCGTTGTCGGTGGAGCCGCCGAGCACCTGGGTGTCGCGGTCCTCGAACTCCTCGTTGAGCTTGCCGAATGCGGCGATCTCGGTCGGGCAGACGAAGGTGAAGTCCTTCGGGTAGAAGAAGACGATCTTCCACTTGCCCTCGTACTTGTCCAGCGACACGTTCTCGAAGTAGTCGTCCGGAGTAGCCGCGTTAGCTTCCTTCAGGTTGCCACCCTTCAGCGCGACAAGGTCGAACTCCGGGAAACGCTCTCCAACGGTCATGATCGGCATAGAAATTCCTCCAAAGAAACTGGTCAAAGGTGATTTTCAACGGACAGCAACCAGTATGACACAGAACGCGCCCGCTTTCAACGTAAAAACCTATGAACTTCGTGTAGGTTCATAGGCATGACTAATCGAGAGTATAAACCGACGCTCGCTCAGATCCGGACGTTTGTCACCGTCGCCGAGCAAAAGCACTTCGTCTCCGCGGCGAACAAGCTCGGCATCTCACAGCCGTCCCTCTCACAGGCACTCGCCGCCTTGGAGGCCGGCTTGGGCATCCAACTCATCGAGCGCTCCACCCGGCGCGTCATCGTCACCCCCACCGGCGAGGAGCTCCTCCCCTATGCGAAGGCGACGCTGGAAGCTGCCGACGCGTTCGTAGCGCAATCCCGCGGCGCCCTCGGAGTGCTGGCCGGGCCGCTGAACATCGGCATGATCCCCACCATCGCCCCGTACATCCTGCCGACGCTGCTGAAGCTCATCGAGGAGGAGTATCCGGACTTGGAGCCGCGCATTGTGGAGAACCAGACCGAGGAGCTGCTGCAGCGGCTTCGCGACGGGCAGATCGACGTCGCAGTGCTCGCCACCCCAACCGGCGCCACCGGGGTGTCGGAAATCCCGCTCTACGACGAAACCTTCGCGGTGATCACCTCCCCCGACCATCCCGTGGCCGGCAGAGGAGACCTCGATCTGAACGCGCTGCACGACCTCGATCTGCTGTTGCTGGACGACGGGCACTGCCTGCGCGATCAAATCGTGGAGTTGTGCAAGATCGCGGAGGTCAACCGCTCCCCCGGCGCGCAGTCAGTCACCCGCGCGGCGTCGCTGACCACGGTGGTGCAGCTGGTGGTGGCCGGACTCGGCTCCACGCTGGTGCCCGTCTCCGCCTTGTCCACCGAGTGCGCGCGCCCCGGCATCGCCGTTTCCGCCTTCGGCCCGGGCGTGGACGCGAAACGCACCGTCGGGCTCGCAATGCGGGCATCGTCTCGTCGCCGTCCGGAGTTCGAGCAGCTCGGCGAGTTAGTCTCCCGCGCCTTCAAGGAAGCGACGGAATCGAGCCGTAAGCTGCTGCCGCGCTAGACTCACGCTCTGGTTATGAATGAGCACGCATCCCCTACCTCACCTCCCACGAAGCCGCAGCTGTATGAGGCGCTCGACGGCGTCCCGATCGCTGACGTGCGCAGGTTCCGCCGGCGTCTGAAGAAGGCCAATTCCACTGAAGCGTTGACGGCGATTGGGGCGGACGTGGACAAGGCGGCAGCTGCCGTCGCTAAGCGCGATGCCCTCGTCCCCGAGATCACCTACCCGGAGAACCTGCCGGTTTCTGCGCGGCGCGAGGACATCATGGAGCTGGTGCGCGACAACCAGGTCGTGGTGATCGCGGGCGAGACCGGCTCCGGCAAAACCACCCAGATTCCGAAGATGCTGCTGGAGCTGGGCCGCGGGCGCCGAGGCCTGATCGGGCACACGCAGCCGCGCAGGCTCGCCGCGCGCACTGTGGCGGAGCGCATCGCCGACGAGCTGGGCCAGGACATCGGCGAGTCCGTCGGCTACGCCATCCGCTTCGACGACCGGGTCTCCGAATCCACGGCGGTGAAGCTGATGACGGACGGCATCCTGCTCGCGGAGATGCAGCGCGACCGGTTCCTCAACGCCTACGACACGATCATCATCGACGAGGCGCACGAACGCTCGCTGAACATCGACTTTTTGCTCGGGTACCTCAAGCGGCTGCTGCCGAAGCGTCCGGATCTGAAGGTGATCGTCACCTCCGCAACCATCGACCCGGAAGCCTTCGCCGAGCACTTTGCCGACGCCGAGGGCAACCCCGCCCCCATCATCGAGGTCTCTGGCCGCACCTACCCGGTGGAGATCCGCTACCGCCCCCTGGTGGAGCAGGTGCAGGCAAAAGACGGCTCCGTCAAGGAGATCGACACCGACATGATCGACGGTGTGGTCGAAGCCTGCAAGGAGCTCATGGGCGAAGGCAAAGGCGACATCTTGTGCTTCTTCGCCTCCGAGCGCGACATCCGCGACTGCATGGAGGCCATTGAAAAGCAGCACTGGCGCGGCGTCGAGGTCGTGCCTTTGTTCGGCCGCCTATCGAATGCGGAGCAGCACCGAGTCTTTGCCCCGCACTCCGGTCGGCGCATCGTGCTGTCCACCAACATCGCGGAGACCTCGCTGACCGTGCCGGGGATCCACTACGTGGTGGACACCGGCCTGGCGCGCATCTCGCGCTATTCCACGCGCACCAAGGTGCAGCGACTGCCCATCGAGGAGATCTCCCAGGCCTCCGCCAACCAACGCTCCGGCCGCTCCGGCCGTATCGCCGACGGTGTGGCCATCCGCCTGTACTCCGAGGACAACTTCGAGGCGCGCCCCGAGTTCACCGACCCGGAGATCCTGCGCACCAACCTGGCCTCCGTGGTGCTGCAGATGATCTCCCTGCGCCTCGGCGACATCAACGACTTCCCCTTCATCCAGCCGCCGGATAAGAAGGCCGTGCGCGACGGCCTGCTGCTCCTGCACGAGCTCGGCGCGATCTCGGACAAAGAACGCGACGGCGCACCCGTGCTCACCGACGTCGGGCGCGACATCGCGCGCATTCCGGTGGACCCGAAGATGGCGCGCATGCTGGTGGAGGCCAACCGGCTCGGTGTGCTCGACGACGTCACCGTGATCGTGGCCAGCATGACCATCCAGGACGTGCGTGAGCGCCCCCTGGAGTACCAGGCCCAGGCCGACCAGGCCCACGCCCGGTTCAAGGACGCGACGTCGGACTTCCTGTCCTCGCTGAAGCTGTGGGACTACATTGGCGACTCGCGCGACGAGCTATCCGGCAACGCCTTCCGCAAGCGCATGAAGCGCGAGTTTTTGCACTACATGCGCATCCGCGAATGGTTCGACCTGGTGCGCCAACTGCGCGACGTGGAGCGCCAGCTGGGCTGGTCCCGAGCCGAGAACGTCGCCGGCGAGCGCGACGCCGACGCGATCCACAAGTCGCTGCTCACGGGCCTTTTGTCCAACATCGGCGCCCGCGACGGCAACTCGAAGGAGTTCCAGGGTGCGCGCGGGACGCGGTTCTTGGTCTTCCCCGGGTCGTCGCTAAGCAAAAAGCCCCCGGAGTTCCTCATGGCCGCCGAGCTGGTGGAAACCTCGCGCCTGTGGGCGCGCGACGTGGCAAAGATCGAGCCCGCCTGGGTGGAGGCTGCCGCGGGCGAGCTGATGAAGCACAGCTACTCCGAGCCTGTGTGGTCGCGGAAGCGCTCGGCCGCGATGGTGCACCAGAAGTCGATGCTCTACGGCGTGACCATCGTGCGCGACCGGCTTGTGCCTTACCACCGCGTGGATGCCGAGGGCGCGCGCAACATGTTTATTCGCCACGCCCTGCTCGAGGGCGACTGGAACCGCCACCACCACTTCATCGACCACAACGAAGCCCTACTCGCCGAAGCCGCTGAGGTGGAGGAAAAGGTGCGCCGCCGCGGATTGGTGGTGGACGAGGACACCCTGTTCGAGTTCTACGACTCGCGCTTGCCGCAAAGTGTCACCACCGCCCGCCACTTCGACTCGTGGTGGAAGAAAAAGCGGGCCGAGGACAAGCACTACTTGGACTTTGACCCAGCCGCGCTTCTCGACGACGAAGGCGTGGACTCCTCCGCCGCCGCCTTCCCCGAGGTGTGGCGCCAAGGCTCCATCGACTACGCGCTGCGCTACAAGTTCGAGCCGGGCGATCCTTTCGACGGTGTCACCGTGGACGTGCCCGTGCCGCTTCTGGCCAACCTGCGGCCGGAAGGTTTTGACTGGCTGGTGCCGGGGCTGCGCTCGGAGCTTGCCGCGGAGTACATCCGCACGCTGCCAAAGGCGCTGCGCAAGACCGTGGTGCCGGCACCAGACTTCGCCGAGCGCGCCCTCGACGCGATCCGCGCGCAGCAGGACGCTGACGGCGTCAGCGAGCGGGAGCTGCGGGAAACACCGTTTGCCGAGGCACTCGCGGAGGCTCTCAGAAGCGTCGGCGGGCGCGGCATCAACGGTGCCGACTTCAACCCGGCCGCGCTCCCGGACCACCTGAAGGTCACGTTCGCGGCGATCGACCGCCGCGGCAAAGTGGTCGACCACGACACGGACCTCGGTGCGTTGAAGCGCCGCCAGGCCGGCAAGATCAAGTCCTCCGTGTCCAAGGCCGGCCGCACATCTGAATCGGATGCGGTGGCGAAGTGGACCACCGACTCCCTCGGCGCGGTGCCGGAGACGGTAACCACCACTATCGACGGCAACGAGGTCGACGCCTACCCGGCACTCGAGGCCACCAAGGACGGCGTGAAGGTCACCGTGCATCCGACGAAGGCCACCGCGGACGCCTCGATGGTCACGGCGACGCTGACGCTGCTGCTGCGGGAGATCACTGTCAACGCGGGGCAGATGACCAAGGGGCTGCCGCTGCGGCAGAAGGTGGCGGTGGACCGCTACCCGCACGGCGGCGCCGACGGGCTTGTGGAGGACGCCCGCGTCGCTGTGATCCGCGACCTGATGTTCTCCTCCGGCGGGCCGGTGCGCTCCCCCGAGGAGTTCGACGCGCTGGTGGGCGAAATCCGGCCCCAGGTCGCAGGAGGTGTGCGCCGTGTGGTGGTCACGTTGGCGCCGGCGCTCGCAGAGTACGCGAGCATTGCAGCGGAGCTGCGGCAGTGGGAAGGCCCAGCTATCGACGACATGACGTCGCAGCTGCAGTTCTTCCTGCCGAAGCACGCGGTAACCGTTCACGGCATCGGCCACTTGCAGCATTTGCCCCGCTACATCGACGCGATGCGGATCCGGTTGGAGGACATGCGCCTAGATCCGGACCGCGACGCCGACCGGCAGTCCGTGATTGATTCGGTGAAGGCTTACTTGGCGCAGCGTATGAAGTCCTTGCCTGCGGGCCGGACAAAGACCAAGGCCTACAAGGACATTTTGTGGCTGATTGAGGAGCTGCGGGTGAGCCTGTTTGCGCAGCGGCTGGGCACGCCGAGGCCGGTGAGCCAGCGTCGCATTGAGAAAAAGATTGACGCGCTGCGTTAGCGCCATGGCCGCGGGTTAGAAATCTTCGCGGTCGCGGCGGCGCATGAGCCGGATTTCGGATTCGAAGTCGTCCGCGCTCTCGAACGACTTGTACACGGAGGCGAAGCGCAGATACGCCACCTCGTCGAGGACACGCAGCGGTTCGAGGACGGCCAGGCCGATCTCGTGGGCGGGCACCTGCGAGCTGCCCTGCGCGCGCACAGTCTCTTCCACTTCTTGGGCCAGACGCTTCAATGCGTCATCGGTGACATCGCGGCCCTGGCATGCTCTGCGCACGCCGACGATAAGTTTGTCGCGGTCGAACGGTTCGCTCACGCCGTTGCGTTTCACAACAGTGAGGACGGCCTTTTCCACTGTGGTGAAACGCCCCCCGCACTCGGTGCACTCTCTGCGGCGGCGAATTGCTGAGCCGGCCTCGACCAGCCGCGAGTCAGTCACACGAGATTGCTCGTTGTGGCAAAAAGGACAAAACACGGTCTTCCACCCCCATAGTTTTCAAGGCTTGGCGTAGCCGTGAGTCTACGCCCTGCCTAGCGCGCAGTTGCCGCCACAGCCGAATGAGCCGCCTGGCCACTGGACATGGACGAAGGATCCTCTGCTTGCGCCGAGAAAACACCGCCGAATGCGGAACCGATAAGCAGCGCCGCAGTCATGCACACGCCGAGCAGGAGCGTATCGCGCGTCTCGTGCCGTGTTTCGAACGCGTTCACATTGGAAGGACCGTCCAGACTCCCCTTGACGGATGAGCGAGCACCCGTTCGATGGGATCCGGAAATCGCTCGAACACCGGCGCCGCCTGTTCGACGCTTCGGTGCGGATTCAACATCCCAGACTTCTGCCGGAGGGACCACAGATGCGGCTCCGGCGCGTCCAACTAACGTGTTGTGTACTGGATTGATTGCAACTGACATGGTGTGTCTCCCTTCTTTCTGCGGCACACTCTACGTTCGGCACCGACACGCTCGAACGTTCTAACGTTCATTTGTTCGAATACGCTTACGTGTTCGATTTATAGCATCACGTTCAATACGTGTCCATCCAAAGCTTGCACCCATCGAACATGAGTGCCCTATCTGGTAGGTTCGTAGGCGCACAACGCCACCGAGTCCAAGGAGAACGTCATGGCACGAAAGAAGTCCGATCCAGGCAACCCGGATTACAACGCGCTGTCAGACCGCCAGCGCCGGATCCTCCAGGTCATTCAGGACGCTGTGGTCCTGCGCGGTTACCCGCCGAGCATCCGCGAGATCGGTGACGCGGCCGGGCTGCAGTCCACCTCGTCTGTCGCATACCAGCTCAAAGAGCTGGAGAAGAAGGGATTCCTCCGCCGCGACCCGAACAAGCCCCGCGCCGTGGACTTGCGCCAAATGCCGGAAGCCGGCCGAAAGAAGCGCAAGCCGCAGGAGGCGAAGCCGGAAGATTCTGGCAATGCCCGCTACGTGCCGGTAGTCGGACAGATTGCCGCGGGTGCCCCGATCCTCGCCGAGGAGAACGTGGACACCTACTACCCCCTGCCCGAGGAGCTGCTCGGTGACGGCGATGTGTTCATGCTCAAGGTCGTCGGCGAATCCATGCGCGACGCCGGCATCCTCGACGGCGACTGGGTGGTTGTCCGCTCCCAGCCGAACGCCGAGGAGGGCGAGTTCGTCGCGGCGTTGCTCGACGGTGAGGCGACGGTCAAGGAGTTCCACCGCGACTCCACCGGTGTGTGGCTGTTGCCCCACAACGATGCCTTCGAGCCGATTAAGGGCGACGAAGCGGAGATCATGGGGCGTGTCATCTCGGTGTTCCGTACGCTGTAGTCGGTGCGTTTGCATCGAGCAGCCGCAGCCCCACAGACCGGAAATCACATAACGACAAGCGCAGGAGATCGATGTACGCCGAGGAGCGTAGACGCCAAATCGCGTCTTTGACCGCAGTTGAAGGCCGCGTCAACGTCACTGAGTTGGCGCAGCGCTTCGACGTCACCGCGGAGACCATCCGCCGTGACCTTTCGGCATTGCACGACGAAGGCGCTGTGCACCGCGTCCACGGCGGCGCAGTGGCGAGCCAGTCCTACCGCTCGACGGAAATTCCGCTGGATACCCGTCAGCGCGCCTCCCTTGCCGCTAAAGCCGCGATTGCGGAAACCGCGCTGCAGTTCGTGCCGGATGCGCAAAGTTGCACCATCTTTTTGGACTCGGGCACGACGATCAGCAGCTTGGGCAGGCGTCTGGCGGAGACCCGCGGGGACCGGGAGTACTCGGTGGTGACCAACTCCATCCCCACTGCATTGGAGCTGAGCGATTCCGGATTGCACGATGTGCAGCTTCTCGGCGGCTCAGTCCGGCCGATCAGTCAGGCAGTCGTCGGCAGTACCGCGCTTCGCACCCTCGCTCTGTTGCGCGCCGACGTGGCGTTCGTGGGCACCAACGCGTTGTCCATCGGCCACGGCCTGTCCACTGTGGACGCCAAGGAGGCGGCGGTGAAGGCCGCGATGGTCACCAACGCCCGCAGGGTTGTCGTGTTGTGCGACTCCACGAAGCTGGGCAACGACTATGTGGTCAGCTTCGCGCCGCTGACGGACATCGACGTGGTGATCACCGACGCCGAAGCGCCCTCCGCGTTCGTGGACGAACTGCGCTCGCACGGTATCGAGGTCGTGCTCGCGCAGCCCCAGTAACCCTCGGTGCGCCGCCCGACGTATTTCACTGGGGCGTTCTTTGACTTTCTGCGCGAAAATGGTGGCATCTTCGCATGAATGCGACCTACACTCGTTGCAGACTTGAATGAAAAACAACGGAAAGGACACCCGAATGGCTTCCAAGACTGTGAAGGTCGGTTCCACCGTCGGGCTGCACGCTCGCCCGGCCACGGTGATCGCAGATGCTGCCGGCGAGTACGACGACGAGATCCTGCTGACGCTTGTCGGCGGCGACGATGACGACGAGACCGACGCCGCATCCTCGCTGATGATCATGGCGATGGGCGCGGAGCACGGCGACGAGGTCACTGTCACTTCCGACAACGCCGATGCCGTGGAGAAGATTGCGGCGCTGATCGAGCAGAACCTCGACGAGGAGTAAACACTTTTCGCTTCTCGACGAGCTCACGCCCGGGCACTGTGCCCGGGCGTTTTCACGTGCAGCATGGGCCAGCCGCTAGAACGTCGACGGCTTCGACACGTCGAACTCCTTGCGGTACTGCCCCTCCCCCAACGTGTTGTACGCCCAGCGCATCAACGGATAGATCACGATGATGCCCACTGAGCCCAGCGCGATGCCTTCCAACGTCACAGCGCCGATGTCGAGCGTGAGGTTGCCGATGCCCACAATCAGCGCAACCGCGGCCGCGGTGAGGTTCGCGGGATCGGTGAAGTCCACCTTGTTGTCCTGCCAGATACGCACGCCCAGCATGCCGATGAGCCCGTAGAGCACCAGGCACGCGCCGCCGAGCACGCCGGCGGGGATGGTGAAGATCACGGCGCCGAATTTCGGGATGAACGCCAGGACGATCGCAAACGCGGCGGCCACCCAATACGCTGCGGTGGAGTACACCTTCGTCGCCGCCATCACGCCAATGTTTTCGGCGTAGGTGGTGGTGCCGGACCCGCCGAAACCGCCGGCGAGCGTGGTAGCGATGCCGTCGCCGATCAGCGCGCGGCCCTGCATATCGTCGAGGTTGCGCCCAGTCATCTCGGATACGGCCTTGACGTGGCCGACGTTCTCCGCGATCAGCACGACCAACACCGGCAGGGTCACCAGCACGGCGGAGACGTGGAACTCCGGGCGGTGGAACTGCGGCAGGCCGATCCACGGGGCGTCGGCGATCGTTTGCAGTGCGTCCTCGCCCAAGCCGCCCGTCAAGGCCGCGAACAGCCAGCCGACGAGCACGCCGATGAGGATGGAAAGGCGCGAGAACAGGCCGCGGGTGGCCACGGTGACCACCACAACCGTCAGCAGCGTTACCGCCGCGACCCAGGGCTGGGTTTCCACGTTCGACACCGCGGTCGGCGCCAGGTTGAAGCCGATGAGCGCGACGATGGCGCCGGTGACCACGGGTGGCATCACCGCGTCGATGACGCGTTTGCCCGCCCATTCAACGACGATGCCGACGAGGATGAGTGCCACACCGGTCAGCAGCACCCCGCCCAACTGCGCGCCGACGCCGTACTGCTGCGACGCCGTCAGCGGAGCGATAAAGGCGAAGGACGAACCCAGGTAGCTGGGCACTTTATTGCGGGTGATCAGCAAGAAGATGATGGTGCCCAGCCCGGAGAACAGCAGCGTGGTGTTCACCGGGAATCCGGTCAGGGTGGGCACTAGCAGTGTGGCTCCGAACATTGCAACCACGTGCTGCATGCCGATGCCGATGGTGCGCGGCCAGCTCAGCCGCTCGTCCGGGGCGACAACAGCCCCGGGGCGCACTGTGCGCCCGTCTCCGTGAATGGTCCAGCCGAAAGTGTTAGTCACGAAATGCCATTATCACCCCGCCACCTGATTTTTCCTGTGCCGGGGGTGCCTGGCGGGCAAAGTAGATAGCTCTCAGTGTGGCCTTGCTATTTTGAGCACCATGGAAATCATTGTGCGCCCCACCACCGAAGAAGTAGGCGTGTCCGCAGCCGACATCATCGAACCGTTTGTTCGTGACGGCGCGACCCTCGGCTTGGCCACGGGTTCAACCCCGACCCCCACGTACATGGAGTTGATCCGCCGCCACCGCGAGGAAGGCTTGAGTTTCGCACAGTGCGACGCGTTCCTCCTGGACGAGTACGTCGGCCTGGAACGCTCCGACGAGCAGTCCTACTACGCCACCATCCGCCGCGAGTTCACCAGCCATGTCGACATCGACGATGCAAAGGTGCAGTCTCTCGACGGCCTGTCGGCGGACACCGAAGCTGAAACCCGCAGCTACGAGCAGCGCATCGCAGCCGCCGGCGGCGTGGACGTGCAAATCCTGGGTGTGGGCGCCAACGGCCATATCGCGTTCAACGAGCCGCCCAGCGCCCTTGATTCGCGCACGCGCGAAATCGACCTGCACCCCACCACGGTGGCGGACAACGCCCGCTTCTTCGACAACGAGGACCAGGTGCCGCGCAAGGCCCTGACCCAGGGCGTGGGCACCATCATGGAGGCGCACACCATCGTGCTCATCGCCACCGGCCCGAACAAGGCCGACGCGGTCAAGGCGCTGGTGGAGGGACCGGTGTCCCCGGGCTGCCCGGCGTCGGTGCTGCAGAACCACACGCGCACCACGGTCATCCTCGACGAGGATGCCGCGGCGAAGCTCAACCGATAGCTAGCTGACTACGAACTCCGCGTACTGCTCGGCCAGGACGCGGGGCAGGCGGACGTCGATACGCGTGCCTGCCTCCTCGTATTCCTCCGAGCGCACCGTGCCCTCGTCGTGGACGCGGCTGACCACGTCGCCGCGGGTGTAGGGCACCACCATGGTCACGTGCGCGTCAATGGAGTTGAGGTGCTGCTCGATGCGCGCCTCAAGCTCCTCAATCCCCTCGCCGGTCAGCGCGGAGACGAACACTGCCGTGCGGCCGGTTTTTTCAAACGCGTGGCGCAGCTCGGCCAGCACCAGCGGGTCGGCCTCGTCGATCTTGTTGACCACCACGATCTCCGGGGGCATTTCCTCGCCGGAATCGCGGGTGACCTCGGCGAGCACCTCGTTGACGGCCTCGATCTGCTTCAGCGGGAACGCGTCCGAACCGTCCACGACGTGCAGCAAAAGGTCGGCGCCGGCGACCTCTTCAAGCGTGGACTTGAACGCCTCAACCAGCTGCGTAGGAAGGTGGCGCACAAACCCGACAGTGTCGGTGAGCACCACGTTGCGCCCGTCCGCGAGCTTCGCCTTGCGTGTGGACGGGTCCAGGGTGGCAAACAGCGCGTCCTCCACCAGCACGCCGGCACCCGTCATCGCGTTGATCAGCGAGGACTTGCCCGCGTTGGTGTAGCCGGCAATCGCGATCTTCGGGATGGTGGAGCGCTGGCGCTGCGCGCGCTTGACCTCGCGCGCCGTGGTCATGTCGCGAAGCTGGTGGCGCAGCTTCGCCATCTCGGTGCGCAGGCGGCGGCGGTCCGCCTCAATACGCGTCTCACCGGGGCCACGCAGGCCCACGCCGCCGTTGGAGCCGGCGCGGCCGCCGGCCTGGCGCGACAGGTTGCCGCCCCAACCGCGGGTGCGGCTGTACAGGTACTCCATCTGCGCGAGGCTCACCTGGGCTTTGCCCTCTTTGCTCTTCGCGTGCTGGGCGAAGATGTCGAGGATGAGCATAGTGCGGTCGATCACCTTGATCTTTAGCGCTTCCTCAAGCGCGATCATCTGCGACGGCGAGAGCTCGCCGTCGAAAATCACCGTGTCCGCGCCGGTGGCCTGCACGATCTCGCGCAGCTCCGCCACCTTGCCTGAGCCGATGTAGGTGCCCGGGTCCGGCTTGTCGCGCTTCTGGTACAGCATGTCCAGCACGTCGGCGCCAGCAGTTTTCGCCAGCGCCGCCAGCTCCCACATGCTCGCCTCCATCTCCGCAGTGGTTCCCTCAGTCCACGCGCCGACGAGGAGCACTTCCTCCAGGCGGAGCTTGCGGTACTCAACCTCGTACCCGTCGGTCTGTTCTTCAGAGCGGAGTTCGGTGGCTCCGGTAACGCTGCGGAACGCGTTGCGGTCGGCGAGGTCCAGCGCACCGACCGTGGGTTCCGCACCGGGCTGTGGCTCGTTGTGGCGAAACGCCTGTCGCAGCAGTTCATCGTGGGTGCGCTGCTCGGGCGTCAGTTCGTCTTCAAGCAAAAAGCGATCTTTCCTGTGTGTTGAATCTGTCACTGTCATATCTACCCGATTAAACGCGGCAAGGCCCAGGATTCTTCCCGGTCGGGGCGATTGACTAGAATCAACGGCCATGAGTACAGCAGTCAGCACCGATCTTTCCGCACTCGGCTTGAGCTTTAACAGGTGGCAGGACGCGGTCGAAGCCGCGATCGCCACTGACCGCCTCGCCGTCGTCGGCGAAGTCCGGGGAGGCCAGCTGATCCAGTACACCGACCCGTCTGGCGCGCAGCTGAACATCCTGGCTGTGGAGCCGTTCGCCACCTTCGCGGGCTTCGAGTCGGTCACCCGCACCTACGCGCACATCACGCCGCTTAACGACGTCGTCGCGCTTGCCGATGTGGTCGACCCCCGCGGCAACGCCATGGCGTCGCTGACCGTGAACCTCGCGCAGGAGCCACTGCTTGTGGACGATCCCGCGCTCGAGTGGCAGGAACTCTCCGTCACGGCCCTGGGCCTGGCGGTGGACCGCTACGAATCCACCGAGGCCTACCTGGCCCTGCACCCGGGCACTGTTGTCGGCACCGTGGCTTCCCCCGGCGCCGAGGCCGTGGCAAGCGGCAGCGCCACCACCCCGGATGCAAGCGCCGAGTTTTCGGCCCGCGTGCTGGAGGCGGAGTACCGCACCTCCGCGCTGACCGGTCAGCGCTTCATCCACGTCTCCGTCGATGCGGCGTTCCCGTTCGACGTTTGTCTGCCCGACGGCGAGCTGCCCGCACGCGATTCCGTGATCGCGGGCACCGCCGTGATGGCCGGCTCCATTCCGACGCCTTCCGGCAGCGGCTGCGGGGGCTGCGGCGGATCCTGCGGGTGCGGCGGCCACTAGCCGGGAGTTTCGGGGCCCACAATGAGCTCACCTGACAAAGACCTCTCCAGAGCGCTGCTCGGCGCGTTTGTCCTCGCCGCGTGCGTGGTGCTTGTGCTCTCGCTCAAGTTGCCGGGTCTGTTGCTGTCAGCGTTGCTCATCGTCGGCGCGGTACTGTTCGCCCGCCGCATGCAGGTGGACCCGGAGGTGCTGGCGATCCGATCGTCGTTGCAGTACGCGCGCGACGACATCGCCGAGGTGCTCGACGCCTACGAGCTGCTGCAGCACGGTGCGTCCGCTTCCGACATCGCGGACCGCACGTTGCACTACCCCGCCCTGGCTAACCCGGATAACTCGGTGCCGCAGGTCAACGAATTTCTCCTGCGTGCGTCTTCCGCCCGGCGCTTCCTGGAGCGCATCGACGGCTACCTGGAATCCACCTCCACCGACAAGGCGCAGCTGGAGCGCATCCTGACTGTCGCCGACGAGCGCGCCTTCGAGCTGCAGGAGGCCTGGGACGACGCACGCCGGGCCGCGAAAGAAATCGGCCCGGCGTAAGTACTCCTAGTACGGAAGCTGCGGCAGCTCGAACGGCAGCGCAATCCCCAGCTGCGGGGCAACTGCGACGAAGCCGGCAAAGAGCAAGCCGATCGCCGCTAGTACACCGGCAATGATGCCAATGATCTTCCCGGCGTTCTCCTCCGGAATGTTCTCCTCCGGAATGTTGAAGAAGTTGCTTGCGTAACCCTTCGTCGGGTACGCGACGGTAGCGTTTCCGCCCTGAGCACAGGCCGCCATCGCCTTTTCCACTGCCGGGTTGTATTCGTCCTGAACAGCGTTCAAGACCTTACCCAGCTTCGAGCCGTTGATGCCGCTAATGAAGCCATCCACCCGACCGGACGGAATGTGGAGCGTCTTCGCAATCTCGGCACCGAAGTTCACTTCAGCGAGCGACTGATTACTTGCGACCACGGCCGTTACAGCAACCTTTTCCATTGGCTGCACGGCAGCGCCGTAGGTCAACTCGTCGACTACCCGCGGGTACTTCTCAGCGAGACGTGCCCACGCGTAGACCCTGCCGATGTAATTGCCCATTTCGTCGTATTCGTAGATCTTGTCGATGGCGTCTTCAAGCGCATCCTCTTCCGCTATCGTGATGTCGCCTTCACGTCCGCTATCAAACTTCTTCAGTCCAGAAACGACCTGCGGGTTGGAAAGTGTCGAGTCAGCCCAGCTCTTGATCTGCGGAAACGCACCCTCGATACCCTTGGCGTACGCATCCATCAGGTTGGTGTTGTTGATCGGCTTGTTGGTCTCGGCTAGATAGTCCTTTTCCTCTTGGTTGAGCTTCACGGAGCACTGGTTACCCGCGCGCGGGCCAATCTCCGCTGCATCAACTACGGGTGCCGAGATAATTGATGCCATGACCCCAAGGGCGGCAGCCGAGGCGATTACTTTGCGTTGCATGGAAAACTCCTGTCGGAAAGCTGGGTGAAACAACGACAGCTGAATAGTAAGTCCCCGCGCATGCAACCGTGCTGGATTTGCAATAAATATTCAGGCTGGGTTGAACCGCCAGCGCCCCGACGGAACTGCCTTACAGCTCGTCCGCCAGCTCCCCGTGGAACACGATTGTCGACGGGCCGGTCATCGTGGCCTCGCCATCTTCGAGCACGACCTCGATGGCCCCTCCCGGAACGTTCACGATCACGGAGCCGTTCTCGATGCCCGCGTCCGCAAGCGCCGCCTGCGCGGCGGCGACGGTGCCGGTGCCGCAGGAGCGGGTCTCGCCCACGCCGCGCTCCCACACGCGCATGTGCACGCCCCCCTGATCCAGCTCCGTGAGCACCTCCACGTTCACCCCCTTGGGGAAGAACTCCGGGTCGAACTCGGGTGCCACGAACTCCATGTCAGCCAGGTCCGAGGAGGTCATCCCCGGGATCACGCACGCCAGGTGTGGGTTACCCACGTCCACACCAATGCCGGCGAACTGCGCATCCCCCATGGCCGCGGTGGACACGCCGGTGACCTCAACGCGGCCCATGCCCACGGACACAATCGCATCGGCGCAGTCGGCGGAGATCACGCGGATGTGCTTGACACCGGCGCGGGTATCCACGTCGAACTCGGTGGCGTCCTCCAGCCCCTCGGCCACCAGCACGTGGGCGAACGCGCGGATGCCGTTGCCGCACATCTCCGCGACGGTGCCGTCGGCGTTGCGGTAGTCCATGAACCACATGCCGTCTGTTCCCCCGCGGCGCACCACGCGCAGCAACCCGTCTCCGCCGACGCCGGCGCGACGGTCGCAGAGGAAGGCGACCTGCTCCGGGGTCACGTCGAGGGTGTCCTCAACGTCGATGAGGACGACGAAGTCGTTTTCGGTGGCGTGCGCTTTGATAAATTTCACGCCAGCGAGTCTAACGCGGCGCCCACAACGTCCGCGCCGGCCGCGTCCAGCCACACGGTTCGCGGGTCGCGGTTAAACCAGGAGCGCTGGCGGCGCACGTACCGGCGCGTGCCGGTGATCGTCTGCGCCACGGCCTCGTCTTCGGTGAGCTCGCCGTCGAGCATCGCCAGCACCTGCGCGTAGCCGATCGCGCGGCCGGCGGTGGATTCTCGCACGAGGCCGGCGTCCACCAGGCCACGTGTTTCGTCGATAAGCCCCTGCTCAAACATCATGCGCGTGCGCAGCTCGATGCGCGGGTTCAGCCACTCGGCGTTCGTGCGCAGCCCCAGGATGCGCGTGCCCCAGCGGGGTGCTGCGTTCTTCGGCGGCTGCGAGGCCTGGAAGGGTTTGCCGGTCAGCTCGATCACCTCGAGGGCGCGCACGGTACGGCGCGGGTCCTTGTCCTCGATGGTGCGGGCGGCGGCCGGGTCCACCTCTGCAAGCTCCGCGTGCAGCGCGTCCACGCCGATCTCGGCCAGGCGTTCCTCGTACTTCGCGCGCACCGCAGGGTCGGTGGGCGGGAACGTCCAGGCGTCGATAAGCGATTGCACGTACAGCATCGAGCCGCCCACCAGCACTGGCACCTTGCCGCGCGCCATGATCTCCTCCACCGTCGCCACCGCGAGCGACTGGTACTCGGCCACCGACGCGGTGCGCGTGACCTCCCAGATGTCCAGCAGGTGGTGCGGGATGCCCTCGCGCTCGGCCGCCGGCAGCTTCGCGGTGCCGATGTCCATGCCCTTGTACAGCTGCATGGAGTCCACGTTGACCACTTCGCCGCCGAACTTATGCGCCAGCGCGATGCCGAGGGCGGACTTGCCGCTGGCGGTCGGTCCCACTACTGCAATCGGTTTCATACGCTCCACTCCGCTACGTAGCGCCCCACGCCCAAGGTGTCGTCGTGGTCGATGAGCCGCGCCTCTCGCGGCCGCAGCGTCGCCAGTTCGTGCCAGAGTGCGGGTTCGAGCAATTGCTTATCGACGACCTCCGGTTGCCCACCGTCCAACCACCCGCACAGACGCCGGTGGTACTCCGGCGCGCCGTCGACCAGCGCGAGCGGGGCCCGCGGGGTCAGCCCGGCCGGACCGTCGAGCACCACCACGGTCACCGCGTCCGGGTCGGGGGCGCCGATCTCCCCGCGGACCTCGCGTACCTCCGGGTCCCCCAGTGCGAACCGTGCGACCAGCTCGCCTAAGTGGTTGCCCGCGCGCACGGTGATCCCCGGCCCGCCCCAGGCTTTGAGAGAGCCGGTGTGGGCGGTGCGCCAGCGCTCATCGAGCGAGCAGACGATGTCGATCGCCCTGCCACCGGCGGTGTCTGCGAGCGTGCGGACGTCCTGGAGGAGGCGTTGCGAAGCGGCGTCGCCAGGCGAAAGCGCGAGTGCCGGCGATCCCGGCACGATCCAGAGGTTGGGTCTCACGCGCACAACCCTACCCAGCGCCCCGTTTGCTCCCCGCAGGGCGTGAAGTGCCGGTAATATCGCACGCATTGCGCAAGGCAGCCGCGACGCGCGGCACAGTGCGGCCACATCAACGGCCGCGGAAAGGATGTCCACCATGACCGATTCGAACTCCACTCCGACCCCGGGCACCAAGGCACCGTCGCCGGCTGCGATGGCGAAGAAGCCGGGCCCGCGCCCAGGAGCAGCCGCGAAGACCGTCACCCCGGCTCCCCTGCCGGCGCGCGAGCCGTCGGACCCGTCCAAGTTCGGTCGCGTGGACGATGAGGGCAACGTCTTCCTCACCCGCGGCGGCGAGGAACGCCAGATCGGTTCCTGGCAAGCGGGCACGCCCGCAGAAGGCCTGGCCCACTACGGCCAGCGCTACGACGACCTGGTCACCGAGGTGGAGCTCATTGAAACCCGCCTGCGCGCCCACCCGGAGGACGCGGATGCGCTGCGCAAGTCCGCCGAGGCGCTCAAGGCATCGCTTGACGACGCGGCCGTGATCGGCGACATCGACGCCGTGGAAGCCCGCCTGGACAAGGCGATCGACGCTACCGATACCGCGCGCGAGAAGGCGAAAGAGCAAAAGGCGCAGCGCCGCGAGCAGGCGATCGCCCGCAAGGAAGCGCTCGCTGCAGAGGCCGAGGACCTGGCGGAGAACTCCACCGAGTGGAAGGCCGCGGGCGACCGCATCCGCGCGATCCTGGAGGAGTGGCGCGGCATCCGCGGCATCGACCGCGCAACGGACGACGAGCTGTGGAAGCGCTACTCCCGCGCCCGCGACAGCTTCAACCGCCGCCGCGGCTCCCACTTCGCCGAGCTGGACCGCAACCGCGCCCAGGCCAGGAAGACCAAGGAGGAGCTGGTGGAGCGCGCCGAGGCGCTGAAGGACTCCACCGACTGGGGCCACACCGCCCGCGCGTACCGCGACCTGATGACGGAGTGGAAGGCCGCCGGCCGCGCCCCGCGCGAGGTGGACGACAAGCTGTGGGAGCGCTTCCGCGCCGCCCAGGACCACTTCTTCGAGGCACGCAACGCCGTCAACGCCGAGCGCGACCGCGAGTTCGAGGCCAACGCCGAGGCGAAGGACGCACTGATTTCCGAGTACGACTCGCTCATCGACCCCGCTAAGGGGCTCGGCGCGGCAAAGGCGAAGCTGCGCGAGCTGCAGGACAAGTGGGACGAGATCGGCTTTGTCCCCCGCGGGCGTGTGCGCGAGTTCGAGGACAAGATCGGCCGCATCGAGCAGCGCGTCTCTGAGGCCGAGGATTCCCGCTGGCGCAAGACCGACCCGGCGCAGCAGGACAAGGTCAACCAGTTCCAGGTCAAGGCCGACGACTTTACCAAGCAGGCCGAGGCCGCCGAGGCCAAGGGAGACGCCACCAAGGCCGCCTCCCTGCGCGAGCAGGCGAAGCAGTGGCAGGAGTTCGCCGACGTCGCCGCCAAGGCCATCAACGAAGGCTAGTAAGTTAGCGCGAGTGCTCCACCCCCACCTTTTTCTCCCCCGACCAGACCACGGCGACAACGCCGAGGCCGTGGTCGGGGGCTACGCCTTTTCCGCCACGTTGGCCATCCAGGACATCACGGGTCTTGCCACCTCCGGCGTCTCCGCCGCGCACATTGTCAAGCGTTTAGAGCCCTCCGCCGAGTCTGAGGCCATGTTGTTCGGCTTAGTTTCAACGCAGCACCTGCGACCGGTCACCGACCTGGGCTACCCGGAGCTGTTCCCCGAAGACCTCGACTCCCTCGACGCCTGGCTGTTCGTCTCCCTGCCTCTGCTGGAGGACCGCGGGGTGATCGAGGCGAACTTCACCTTCGACTCCGAGCTCGCTCCCCTTCCGGGCGAGCCCATCCCCGACGCACCGTGGGAAAGCGCGCTGAAGCTTCTCGACGACCTGTCGGCCCGCCTCACCCGCCCCACCCGCCAACTGTGGGTCACCCACGCTGTTGCAGCAGATGAACCGCCGCACGCGCGGGGCTACGGCTACGCGCCGGTGTTCCGCGAGGACCAGGGCACGTTTTCCATCTCCGCGATCGAGGGGCTGCCTGGCCCCGAGGGCACGGCGGACGCCGAGTTTGCGGTCATCGAGGGACCGGGGTTCTTCTCGCGCCGCAAGGCGGGCGCGGACGAGGTGCAGCAGTTCTCCCGTTTGCTCACCTCAGCCTCGCGCGACTACCCCCGCGGCGAACTGGTCATGGACACCATCGAGTGGGACCTCACCCGCATTCAGGACGCCGGCGCCAGGTTGCAGGACCGTGGCGGCTCCCAGCTCACTGGCCTGGCATACGTCAACGACGAGTGCGTCGGTCTTTGCGAGGTTGTCCGGTACTTTTCGGACGACCCGAAAGTCTGCGAACTCGGTTTGATCTATCTGCTGCCCGAGCACCGCGGCCGCGGCATCGGCTCGGCACTGCTGCGAGCGTCGCTTACGCGCGCCAAAGAGATCTGGGAGGACCTAGAGACGGTCTACTGCTCCTACCCCGCCGACTCCCCCGCGGCGAACGCCATCATGCGGAGCCTTGGCGCGGAGGTGGTTTCCTCCACCACCGCGTGGCAGAAAAGGTAGGCAACGCGCCCACCTGGTAAACGCCGATATCGGCGTTTACCAGGTGAGCTGCCACAAAAGACCAGGTCGCGGATCGGCGGTCACGCTAAACGCCGATATCGGCCTTTGCGGGGCTGGGTGACCCGCCCCGGCTTTATATCCGTTAGTCCGACGTCTTGCGGTGACGTTCTGCTGCGCGGGCACGGCGGTCGTCGATAAGCAAAGGGTTTTCCTGCTCCCTGGTTGCGGCGCGCTGCGCGAGCGCCACCTCGTCCTTGCCCTGCGCCTCGGCGCGCTTCCTCGCGACGGCCGCCTGCTCCTCGTTGCGCGACAGGATCAGCGGGAACACTGTGCACACCACGATCACCACCGCGAGCAGGACCAGGTAGTAGCCGGGGCCACGGCTGATACCGGAGGCGTTGGAGTTGCGCAGCCAGATGCCCAGCACGGAGTAGACCAGCGAGACGGTGGTGACCATCCACGCGGGAACCGCGAGCGCGAAGCGCTGCGTGGCAACGGCAAGTGTGGTCAGCACACCGACGCCGATGAAGGAGATCCACGCGAAAACGTACTCCGTGATCGCGGTCTGGGCGTCCTTCGCCGCGTCAGTTGCAGCAAGCACCTGCCACAGCGACGCCCCTCCCACGAACGGCAGGAACAGCGCCACCAGGAAGATGGCTACTGCGGCGGCGAGCACCCAGCGCTTCGCCCCCATGTCCACGGTGGATGCGGCTTTCTTCTCCGCGCGGGCAAGGGATTCGGTGTTGGGCTGCGTCATGTCGCCCAACTGTAGCCCTAGCTACCGCAGCAGGCGGAATCTGCTGGAGCGGCGGCGGGCTGGCCAATCGTCGGCAGGCCAAGGCCCACACCGATGGGCGCGGTGGTGGGCACCTCTCCCCGCTCAGAGTTGTCGCCGGCCTTGGTGCGGCGGTGCTCGTGGATGCCGGAATCCGCGATCAGGTAGTGCGGCTTCGCGTCGGTGATGGTGACGGTGACGATATCGCCCGGGCGGACCTCACCGTCGATGTTGCCCTCGAGCGCGAAGTGCACCAGGCGGCCGTCGCGGGCGCGGCCGGACATGCGATGGGTGCGGTCGTTCTTGCGGCCGTCTTCTTGGACGAGGAGTTCCTGTTGCGTGCCGACGAGCTTCGCGTTCTCCTCCGCGCTGATGCGCTCCTGCAATGCGTGGAGGCGTTCGAAGCGCTCCTGGACCACAGCCTTGGGGATCTGCTGCTCCATCTCCGCCGCCGGGGTGCCGGGGCGCGGCGAGTACTGGAAGGTAAACGCGGAGGTGAAGCGGGCCTTCTCAACCACGTCGAGGGTGGCCTGGAAATCCTCTTCGGTCTCGCCAGGGAAACCGACGATGATGTCGGTGGTGATCGCGGCGTGCGGCAGCTTCTCGCGTACCTCGTCCAGGATGGCCAGGAACTTCTTGGAGCGGTAGGACCGGCGCATGTCCTTGAGCACCTTGTCGGAGCCGGACTGCAGCGGCATGTGCAGCTGCGGGCACACGTTCGGGGTCTCCGCCATCGCGTCGATGACGTCGGAGGTGAACTCCGCCGGGTGCGGGGAGGTAAAACGTACGCGCTCCAAGCCCTCGATGTCGCCGCAGGCGCGCAGCAGCTTGGAGAAGGCAGAACGGTCGCGCTCCATGTCCTCGTCGACGAAGTTCACGCCGTACGAGTTCACGTTCTGCCCCAGCAGGGTCACCTCGGAGACACCCTGATCCACCAGCGCCTTAACCTCGGCGAGGATCTCGCCCGGGCGGCGGTCCACCTCCTTGCCGCGCAGGCTGGGCACGATGCAGAACGTGCAGGTGTTGTTGCAGCCCACCGAGATGGACACCCAGCCGGCGTAGGCGGATTCGCGCTTGGCGGGCAGCACGGACGGGAAGACCTCGAGGGCCTCCACGATCTCCACCTGGGCCTCATCCTCCACACGCGCCCGGTCGAGCAACGCCGGCAGCGCAGAGATGTTGTGGGTGCCAAAGACAGCGTCTACCCACGGCGCCTTTTCAATGACGGTGTCCCGGTCCTTCTGCGCAAGGCACCCGCCGACGGCGATCTGCATGCCCGGGTGGTCGGCCTTGACGTTTTTCAACTGGCCCAGCGAACCGTAGAGGCGCTTGTCCGCGTTCTCGCGCACCGCGCAGGTGTTGAAGACCACCAGGTCGGGCTCCTCACCGGCGTCGGCCGCGACGTAGCCCGCGTCTTCGAGCATGCCGGAAAGACGCTCGGAGTCATGCACGTTCATCTGGCAGCCGAACGTGCGCACCTCGTAGGTGCGGGGATTGCTGTTTTGGGTGGTGCTCGCCGTAGTCACGGCGAGACAGTCTATCCAGGTGAGCTACAACCGCGAAATGGCGTGAGCCAACCCGTCGATCTGTGCGTCGGTGTGCGTGGCCATCACCGTCACCCGCAACATCGCAGCACCGTGCGGGACGGTCGGCCAGCGGATGGCGGGCACGAAGTACCCGGCCTCCCGGAGCCTGGCGGACGCGTTCACCGCGCGCGTTTCGTCGCCGATGGGCACCGGGATGATCGGGCTGGCCCACTCGCCCATTCCGAGCTGGCTTGCCAAGCGACGGATGTTGCGGTGCAGCGCAGGCACCGGACTACCGTCGCCCTCGAGCACGCCGATGGCCGCCGAAACCGCCGCGCACGTGGCCGGCGTGGACGAAGTGGAGTAGACGAAGGTGCGGGCCTTCTGCCGCAGCAGCGCAGCCACTGGTGCGGAGGTAGCCACTGCCCCGCCCTCGACTCCGAGTGCCTTGGATGAGGTGGCGACGAGGATGTCCGGATGGTCGTCGATAAGCGAAAAGTGCTCCGTTATGCCGCGGCCCGTGGCGCCGAGGGTGCCGGTGCCGTGCGCGTCGTCGACCATGAGTGCGGCGCCGTGGGCGCGGCAGACGGCGATCAGTTCGGGGACGGGCGCGAGGGTGCCGTCCATGGAAAACAGACCGTCGGTGACCACGATTGCGTCTCCGGAGTGCTGCCGAAGCAGCTCGTCGACGTGCGCGGGGTCGCGGTGGCGGTACACGCGCACCGTGGCACCTTGGGCCTTGGCCAGGCGGCAGCCGTCGATGATGCTGGCGTGGTTGCGCTCGTCCGACAAGATCAACGTGTCCGGTCCGGCGAGCGCCTGCAGCACACCGGTATTGGCCATGAACCCGGCGGAGAAAAACACGGCGTCGTCGTAGCCGAGGAAGCGCGCGAAGTCGCGCTCAACCTGGGTGTGCAGGGCTGTCGAGCCGGTGGTCAGGCGCGAGCCGCCAGAGCCCGCGCCGAACTGGTTGAGTGCGTCGGAGGCCGCTTCAGTCACGGCGGGGTGTTCGGCTAGCCCCAGGTAGTTCGAGGAACTGAACAGGACGTATTCGCGCCCATCGATGGTCGTTACCGGGGTCTGGCCAGTACTGAAGATTGCGGGGGTGCGCTCAAGTCCTTGGCTGTGCCAGTTGTCGCACTGTTGCTCGGCGACGTTGTCGAGCCAGCTCATTTGGTCTCCCCGACCAGGACTGGAGTGTGCTCGAGGTAGTCAATCAGGTCCGCAGGGTCGTCGGTGTCCACCACGAATAGGCGCCCGCCCAGTGGGGAGCCGCCCGGCTTTATGTTGGGCACGCGCAGGTACCCCATCTCTCTGGAGGCCACATAGCCGGTGGTGTAGTCCGGATCGTCCGAGATGCAGACCTCGGCGAGCACCGCCGGGTGGTGCGCCACCTTGGAGGCCAGCACAAGCGCATCGGTGACGCGGGTCTTGCCGGAGTGCGCCTCGGGACGCTCCCCTGTGGCGGTGGCGGCGTCCATCGAGGTCACCCGCACGCCGCGGGCGTGGTCCGGCTCGAGGCGTGCACCGGTTGCCGCGTGGAAGAGGATGGCCCCGCGCATGTCGCGCACACCGGTGAGCAGCTCCCACGCTTTGACCGCGTGCGGGGTCAGCGGAGCCAGGGTCTCGATGACGGTCTCGCGGGCCTCTGCCGGGTCCGCGCAGTGCGCCTCCGTGATTGGCAACGCCGGGATATGTGCGACTTCCCCGTCGATGGCGGTCACCGTGACGGTGATCGAATCCGGTTTTCCCTTGCCGTGGGCGAGTGCCCGCGTGCCCATCGCGGCACACACGTTGGGCACCCCGCGCTCCTCCACGATGCGCTCCGCGCCGGAGATGTGAGTACCGCCTGCGCTGGAGCGCATCTTCACGCTGAACAATGCCATGCGGGCAAGTCTAGGAGACTGCCTTGAACGCTGTTCAGGGTTTCGGTCTACTCTTCGCACTCGGCGATGCGTGCGTCCAGCTCCTCGCGTGCGATGCGCAGCGCCATGCCCTGGTTGAAGCCGCGCCGGGCCAACGCACCCACGACGCGGCGCAGGTGCTTGTCGTACTCGGCGCGGTCTGCGGGAGCCGCTTTTACTTTGCGTGCGGACTTTTCCGCAACCGCGCGGGCCGTGTGCTCCTCGTCCTCGTCCGAGATCTGCTCCAGGGCCGCGGCGCGGTCCGCTCCCCCAACGCCCTTGTCGCGCAGCTCCATATCCAGCGCACGGGCGGACTTGCCACGGCGGGCGGCGCGCTGGCGCACCCACTCGTGGGCGAATTGCGAGTCGTTGATCAGGCCGGAGCCAGCGAGGTCGTCGAGGACTTCGTCCACAACCTGCGGCTCGAACTCGGCCTTGACCAGCCGCTCGCGCAGCTCTGCGCGGGAACGCGCACGCTGGTCCAGCAGGCCAAGCGCCCGTTTGCGCACGGGCGCTAGGGCCTCCTCGTGTGTCCGGTCGAAAAGACCGGTGCCCGGCTCGTAGGCGTCAAGCGCCGCCTGGAGCCGGGCAATCTTGTCCGCGTCCGCCACAACTACTTCTCCGCGGTTGCAGGTGCCGCCACGTCGTCCTCGTCGTCGAAGTCGATGTTCGGAACCATATCCACCGGCTCGTCCGTCAGCTCGTCGGAAGCGTTGGCGTATTTGCCCACGCCGAGCGCGCGGAAGATCTTGTCCTCGATCTCGTCCGCCAGCTCCGGGTTTTCCTTGAGGAAGATGCGGGCCTTCTCCTTGCCCTGGCCTAGCTGGTCGCCCTCGTAGGTGAACCAGGAGCCGGACTTTTTCACGATGCCGTTTTCCACGCCCATGTCGATGATCGAGCTCTCGCGCGAGATGCCCTCGCCGTACATGATGTCGAACTCGGCGATCTTGAACGGCGGGGAAACCTTGTTCTTCACCACCTTCATCTTGGTGCGGTTGCCAATGGAGTCCTGGCCGTCCTTCAGCGTCTGAATGCGGCGGACATCGCAACGCACGGATGCGTAAAACTTCAGCGCCTTACCGCCGGTGGTGGTCTCCGGGGAGCCGAACATCACGCCGATTTTCTCGCGCAGCTGGTTAATGAAGATGGCGGTGGTGCCGGAGTTGTACAGCGCACCGGTCATCTTGCGCAGCGCCTGGGACATCAGGCGGGCCTGCAGGCCGACGTGGCTGTCGCCCATCTCGCCCTCGATCTCCGCCTTCGGGGTCAGCGCCGCCACCGAGTCGATCACAATGATGTCGATCGCGCCCGAGCGCACCAGCATGTCCGCAATCTCGAGCGCCTGCTCGCCGGTGTCCGGCTGGGAGACCAGCAAGTTGTCGGTGTCTACGCCGAGCTTGCGCGCGTAGTCCGGGTCGAGGGCGTGCTCGGCGTCAATAAACGCCGCAATGCCACCGGCGCGCTGCGCCTCCGCAATCGCGTGCAGCGCCACAGTGGTCTTACCGGAAGATTCCGGACCGTAGATCTCCACGATGCGCCCGCGCGGCCAACCGCCGATGCCGAGTGCGACGTCGATGGCGGTGTTGCCGGAAGAAATGGACTGGATCGGCGGGCGGTTGTCGTCGCCCAGGCGCATGACCGCACCCTTGCCAAAGTCTTTCTCAATCATTGCCAGCGCTGCATCGAGCGCATTCTTGCGGTCGTTGCCGGCCGAAGCCGCGGACTTCTTCTTCGTTGCCATGTGGTGTTTCTACCTCCAAGTATTCGGCGGCGCTGGGCGCGTCGCGTGCACAGTTTGTTAGTTAGACGTATCGCCATACCGCTTCGGTTCCCTCGAACGCGAAGAAATTTCTCCCAAGCGGAAAACACGGCACACTGTAGAACGCGACGGCGACACGCCAGAGAATACACGCAAACGTGTTCGAAATTCAACGACACGCCGGGGCAGCGGAGCCGTCGATAAGCAACTGACCCTTACGTGCCCGGGCGATCGACCCCGAGGCGGCGCTCCTCCGGGACGTCGAACGCGTCGCAGAGCCCGCGCCACGCGTCGCGCGGGTCCACACCGGCATCGATGAGCTGCGCAGACGTCTGCTCAAACCCGGGCAGCACCTGGGTCTGGATGATCCACTGCGCACGCTCCGAGCCGAATTCGTCCCGCACAAGCTGGTGAAACTCCGTCAAACGCATGCGCCCGACAGTACACGCCACCCGTCGCGGTACACTCCCGCGCATGAAGAAAAACTCTACGGCGCAGGATATCGCGCTAATCGCGGTCTTTGCCGCCATCGTCATTGTGCTGGGCTTCGTGTCCATCCCGGTCGGCGCGGCCGGCGTGCCCATCGTGCTGCAGAACGCCGCGGTCATCCTCGCTGGCCTCGTCCTGGGGTGGCGCCGCGGATTCTCCGCCGCCGCAATCTTCCTGCTGGTGGGCCTGGCGCTGCCGGTGCTCGCGGGCGGCCGGACCGTGATTTCCGCCCTCGGCGGGCCGACCGTCGGGTACCTGGCCGGCTACCTCGTCTCCGCCGCCGTCGCCGGTGCGATCGCCTACACCGCACCGTTCCGCTCGAACAAAGCGGCGAGCATCGGCATCCTCATCCTCGCCGGCTACCTTGGCCTGTTTTTCCAATACCTCTGCGGCGTGTTCGGCCTGATGTGGCGCTCTGACATGACCTTCGGCGCAGCCTGGGCGGCGCAGATGCCGTTTCTGCTGCCGGACGCCGGCAAGGTCGCGCTCATGATCGCCATCGCGTTCGCCGTGCACCAAGCGTTCCCGGATCTGCGCGGGGCCCGCAAGTAACCGCCATGCCCCTCATCGAGTTCCGCGGCGCTGCCGTCGCGTATGACGGCGAGCAGATCCTCGCGCCGCTCACCGTGAGCCTGTCGGAGCAGCGCATCGGCATCATCGGCTCCAACGGCTCCGGCAAATCCACCACCGTGCGCCTGATCAACGGCCTCATCGAGCCGACATCAGGGCAAGTGCTTTACGACGGGCTCACGCCCAACAAACGCGGCAAAGACATCCGCAAACGCGTCGGATTTGTCTTCTCCGACGCCGAATCCCAAATTGTCATGCCGCGCGTTTCCGACGACGTGGCATTCTCCCTGCGCCGCTTCAAGCTTCCGCGCGAGGAGGTCAAACGGCGCGTGGCAGAGGCGCTCGAACGCTTCGAGCTCACCGACCGCGCCGAGAACTCCCCGCACACCCTCTCCGGCGGCGAGAAGCAGATGCTGGCGCTCGCCTCGGTGCTCGTGATCGAGCCGGACACGATCATCGCCGACGAGCCCACCACTCTGCTAGACCTGCGCAACCGCCGCCGCATCGTGCGCGAGCTGATGTCGCTGGACCAGCAGCTGATCGTGGTCACCCACGACCTGGAAATGCTGCGCGGATTCGACCGCGTTCTGGTCATCGACGACGGAGCCTTGGCCTACGACGGCGGCCCCGACGCGGCAATCGCCTTCTACACCGACCTGATGGATGCGAAGCCGTGATCCGCGAACTGCCCCTCGGCGTATACGTGCCGGGGACGACTCTGCTGCACCGCACGGGTGCAGCGCTGAAATTCGTGTTGCTCGTGGCATTCATCATCGGCGTCACCGCGTTGCCGACGCAGCCATGGCACGCTGTGGCCGCCCTCGCGTTCGTGTTGGCGCTCTACGTATGGGCACGGATCCCCGCCCGCGTAGCGTGGCGCCAGCTAGTGCCGTTGGTGCCCGTGCTGGCTTTCTTCGGCGCGTTCATGGTGTGGCAAAACGGCGTTGCCTCTGCGCTCACACTGCTGGTCGGGCTGCTTGCCACCATTGCTGCGGCAAACCTGTTGACGCTGACCACCCCGGTCGAGGAACTCCTCACCGCGCTGGACCGCGCCCTGTCCCCCTTCGGTCGCGCGGGCGAACTGATCTCTTTGACCATCGCGCTCACGATCCGGCTTATCCCCCTCACCCTCGCCACGGCGAACGAGGTGCTCGACGCGCGCAAGGCCCGCGGTGTCGGGTTCTCCTTCACCGCATTCGGCATCCCGTTGGTGATTCGGTCTGTGCGCCGCGCGAAGATGATGGGAGAAGCGCTCATGGCCCGCGGAGCCGTTGATTAGCACCTGCTTAACGACGACGTTCCGCCCGGCCCCTGCTGTGAGGGACCGGGCGGAACGCGCTGAGACGGGCTAGCTATTAGTTACTGCTACCTGCGGAGCTACCTTCACCGCCACCACATGCATTGACAATGCTGACGATTGCAAGGACACCAAGTGCCGCCGCTGCCAAGCCGCCCGCGATCATGCCGATCTGCGGATCAACCTGCGGGAGCATCTGCTGCGCCTGATCCCTCAGTGCATGGAGTGAATCCTGAACGCCTGCCGGCAGCGGAAGGTCGACCTGCGATGCAATCCCCAGCGGGATCAGCGCCACAAGCGGAAGCGACCATCCGGTCAGCGCAGCGACGCACTTGCCGTCCAACGACGACCCCTGAGACTCCGCCGGTGCCGTTGCTGTCTGGGTCACCGTGGTGAGCGGGTGCTCGGTCGATGTTTCAGGAGTGGCCTCCACCTCGAAACGGACTTTTTCAACGATCGTAGAGTTTCCGGTCGTCGTCACCACTTCCGCGGTGTAGTTGCCGGGCTTTGCAACCCTGCCCGCAATGACGTTGTCCTCGGGGCGGAACTCGAGGCCCTCCGGCAGGTCGTTAACCTCGACGATTGCCCCATTAGCCGCAGCCACCCGGTAGTACACATTTGTTTCACCCGCAACAATCTTCGTCAGATTCGGAGCGGTACGCGTCGTCGTGACAGGTGCATCAACGTCGACTGCGTCCTGGTCCGATTGAACCGTGGATGTCGGCGTCACAGTCTCGGTCTCCGAGCGACCGGCGACAGTGGTTGTGACTGGGGCTGCGGTAACCGTGGTGGTTTGTGCCGTATTCGTTACTGTCTCCGTCACCGCATCAGCTGTTGCCACCGGCGTGACATCAACTTGCTCCGTCACCGTCGGCGTGACCGTCTCAGCCTTAGCCGAAGACGTCTGCGTCGCAGTCACCGCCGCAGCAGTGGTCACCGGCGTTTCGGTGACCTTCTTCGTCTCCGTGGGCACCACAGTCTTTGTCGCAGCCGTCTCCGTCTGCGTTTCAGTCACCGCCGCAGCCGTCGTCGTCGGAGTCTCGGTGGCTTTCTTCGTCTCCGTGGGCACCACAGTCTTTGTCGCAGCCGTCTCCGTCTGCGTTTCAGTCACCGCCGCAGCCGTCGTCGTCGGAGTCTCGGTGGCTTTCTTCGTCTCCGTGGGCACCACGGTCTTCGTCGCTGCCGTCTCCGTCTGCGTTGCAGTCACCGCCGCAGCCGTCGTCGTCGGAGTCGTGGTCACCTTCTTCGTCTCAGTCGGCGTCACGGTAACCTCCGGCGCGCTCACTGTCGTATACACGACGGTTGCCGCAGCCGTCGTCGTCGGAGTCGTGGTCACCTTCTTCGTCTCAGTCGGCGTCACGGTAACCTCCGGCGCGCTCACTGTCGTATACACGACGGTTGCCGCAGCCGTCGTCGTCGGCGTCTCGGTCACCTTCTTCGTCTCCGTCGGTGTCACGGTCTTCGTCGCAGCCGTCTCCGTCTGCGTCGCAGTCACCGCCGCAACCGTCGTCACCGGCGTCTCGGTCACCTTCTTCGTCTCCGTGGGCACCACGGTCTTCGTCGCAGCCGTCTCCGTCTGCGTCGCAGTCACCGCCGCAACCGTCGTCACCGGCGTCTCGGTGACCTTCGTCGTCTCCGTCGGCACCACGGTCTTCGGC